>JAVCDD010000224.1 GCA_030765125.1 Candidatus Hatepunaea meridiana | reverse complement strand
ATGATCTCTCGCTCGAACTGGGCGAAAGAAAGCAGGATATTGAGAGTCAAACGTCCGATCGAATGAGTCGTATTAAACTGCTGCGTCACGGAAACGAAGGAAATGCCATGTTTCTCAAGAGTCCCAATTATCCTGGCGAAGTCCAAAAGTGAGCGACTCAGACGATCCACCTTGTAGACAACAATGCAGTCAACCTTATCTGCAATAATATCAGCCATAAGACTTTTCATCGCTGGTCGATCCATATTCCCACCAGTGAATCCACCGTCGTCGTAACGTTCCGGCAAACATACCCAGCCCTCGTTTTTCTGGCTGTTGATAAAGGCCTCTGCGGACTCCCGTTGTGCATCAAGCGAATTGAAATCTTGGTCGAGACCCTCTTCCGTCGATTTGCGCGTGTAGATCGCACATCGGATTATTGAGCTTAAATCGGAAGATGATTCTTGTGACGTTTGGGAACGTTTTTTCATGATTTTGTCTTTCCGTTTCTCAGACCGAAAAAGTGGAATCCGTTCCAGCGTGAACCGGTCACTGCTCTGGTGACCGCAGTAAGCGAGCGATAAACCTCGCCGTTATATTCGAATCCCTTCTCCAAAACCATGACACGGATGGTGGTTCCCTTGTATTGACGACTGAGAATAGCTCCTGGCATGGGAATCCGCTGATCACAGGTAGGGTTGAATGTATAGGACGTTGTCCTTAGAGATGGCGATCCTGCATCGGATATTAAGGTGCAAATTTGTGGGCGAATGCGAATGTCAGCATCATTACCCAGTTCCTTTGCGCGCTGACAAGCTCGTTCGGAAAGATCACCCTCTGCAAGAGCCTGCACACGCCAAGCGATTCGCTTCCGGAGAAAATCCTTGTTGCAGGAGCGAGTCTCTTCTCCGAAAACCTCAATGTATTTTCCCCTCAGTCCCTTCACGGTCATACTCCTAAGGATGTTGACCTCACGTAGAACCTTCAATGTCATAATGAACCTCCTAAATTATTTCTTCAGCAGTGTTAACCCGGTTGGAACAGTGCGGCAAAGGGTTTGATAAATCAAGTCCTGGTGCGGCAATTACCGCATTATCAAGTCTTTCCGATATATTTATGGACTTGGAACGATCCAATTTTCCCGGCATGTTTGAACCAAGCGATATAGCGAATGAATCCCGGTTCCTGAGGCGCAAGAATCCATGCAACCTCAAGAAATCGCTCGTCAGATGTCATTTCAGCAGAGTCAGCGATAGAGTACACTGTCTTCCTCCAGTATGGTTTTAGTGTTGAAAGAAACCGTTTATCTCGGTTCGGTTCGTTGTTCGAGCGGGTGACAGCTTCCACCTATATATTACATACCGGAAAAAGGTTCAAAGTGTCGGCGAGATTTGAACAAAATTGGCTGTACTTGTAAAAAATGGGATAAAATTTGTATTTTAAGGTAGTAGAGATTTGGTTTGCTTTTTGATTTGCATTGATTATATTGTCATTGTCGAAGGAAATAGAGGTAGGCTCTTCAGGGGGGGGTAACCTGCAGAAGAATAACTGTTAGGGGCTCATTGGAACGATAAATTCGATGTGGGGGATGACAATTCCCCTTCATCGTGACCATAATTCAGTTATACAAACAAAATCTCACATTATTCCATGAGATACCCAATGTTTAAAGTGCGCATATTTTTTTAGTATTCACTCAGCGTACCAAAAAAAAAGAGCTCAAAGTACCAAATCCCACTGATCCAGGGCAGATTAACCTACAAAGCTCAGGGTTTAACGGGTGGAATTGACCAAGCGTTGTCATTAGCGGAGGACTTCGTTCTCGATTGAATGAACTTTCGAATCGCTTTGGCAAACGTGCGAACTCTATTCAACAACAGGAAAAAAAATGAAAGTAGCTGTAATTGGTACAGGCTATGTTGGACTTGTAGCGGGAGCATGTCTTGCAGAGACAGGCAACGATGTATTCTGTGTAGACATTGATTCTGACCGGATCGCTAGCCTTAAGGAAGGAAAGGTACCGATTTATGAACCTGGACTCGCTGATATAGTCCATCGGAATTACGAAAGTGGACGGTTGCAATTCACGGTGGATACGGCTGATGCTGTTTCAAGGAGTCTGGTGATTCTTTTAGCAGTACCAACACCGATGGATGATGACGGTTCAGCGGACCTGCAATATATGTTTGATGCTGCGCGACAAGTAGCCGCCGGGATCAATGGTTATAAGGTTATTGTGGACAAATCCACTGTTCCGATTGGTACTGCCGCCAAGGTACGTAGTATTATTGCGGAAATCACCGATCATCAATTTGATGTTGTTTCCGTTCCCGAATTTCTGAAGGAAGGTAACGCGGTCGAAGATTATATGAAACCGGACAGGATCGTCATCGGATGCGATACTCCTCAAGCGGAAGAGATTTTGCGGGATCTGCATGCGCCCTTCGTCCGGACGGGGCATCCGATCATTGTAATGAGGATTGCATCGGCGGAATTGACCAAATATGCAGCGAATGCCTTTTTAGCAACGAAGATTTCATTCATTAATGAGATTGCCCGTTTAGCGGATCAAGTCGGTGCGGACATCAACGATATTCGAAGGGGGATCGGTTCAGATAAGCGGATCGGACCCTATTTCTTGTTCCCTGGGTTGGGATACGGCGGCTCTTGCTTCCCAAAAGATCTGAACGCACTCAGTTTTATTGCTCGTACTAACGATGTGGATCTAAAGGTCGTTCAAGCAACGATTGATTCTAACGAAGAGCAAAAACAGTTTATGCCCAGGAAGATCATTAAGCGGTTCGGTAAACACCTGGACGGACTAGTGTTTGCATTATGGGGATTGACATTCAAAGCCAATACGGATGACGTCCGTGATTCACCGGCTCTGCCGATCATTGAATTTCTTCTTGAGGCAGGAGCGTGCGTCCTTGCGTACGATCCTCAAGGAATGGTGAATGCCAAACGGATATTCAATGACCGAATCAAATATGCTCTGAATAGCTATGATGCACTGACTGGTGCAGATGCTTTGGTAGTGGTTACGGAATGGAACGAATTCCGCAGACCTGACTTTGAACGGATGAAGAGCTTAATGCGTCAACAGATTCTCTTCGACGGACGCAATTTGTATGATAAATCGAAGATGAGTGAACGCGGCTTTGAATATTACGGAGTAGGGCAAGCATAATGCGTATTTAGGTAACACGAAATATTTTTACCCGTAAACGATAAAATCAGAATCAAACGATCTACTAAAGGGTTTGCCATTACACTTATTTTTACCATTGGCACCTTTGGACTGTCCAGCATCTCGTACATACCAGCAGTTATCGTTCGCTTTTGGATACACATCGATTGGGTTTTACACGCTATTATTCTCTGGAATCATCGGATTGTTAAACGAAATATGGCAAACTCGTGTTCCAAATCGAAGTCCAATTTGGAGTGATGAGGTGGCTAACCTCCTCCGTGCAGCACTGTTTATCGGGTTATTTCACATATTCAAGGAGAGAGGTAAAAAGTAGGTGAGCTTCTGATGAGCCACGATTAAACTTCCCAACTGACGACAATTATTATTCCCGTTTTATTGTGGCTGACTGGGAAGAATAATTGTCGTTGATCAGACGTGAATCGAACTTACCTCGAAAAGGACCAGCTCAACGATGAATTATAGGGACGGGGCTTCGATAATTCCATGCCCGACGGGGAAGTCGTTGCAAACTCTATCTAAGGATAAGAAATAATGAAACAAGAACAATTCTTCTATCAAGAGGGACCGATTGACGGCGTCGAAGTCAAACCGCTCCTCCGATTTGAAGATGGCCGCGGTTGGCTGATTGAGCTCTATCGTGAAGATGAGGTGCAGCCGCTACGGCATCCAGTAATGGCGTACGTCAGCCAGACTTTGCCGGGGGTTACGAGAGGCCCCCACGAGCATCGCAATCAGACCGACTACTTCGCCTTCATCGGGCCTGGCGACTTTAAACTATATCTCTGGGACGCGCGAAGTGATTCGCCAACAGCAGGAAAGCGTCAGGTCCTGATTGTCGGCGAATCCGACAATCGCTCTGTGATTGTACCGCCTGGTGTAGTCCATGCCTATAAGTGCATTAGTTCGACACCCGGAATCGTTTACAATGCGCCAAACCAATTGTACGCAGGGCAGAACAAAACTGATGAGGTGGATGAAATTCGTCACGAAGATATCGCGGACAGTCCGTTCATGTTGGACTGAAAACCTTTCATGTGGGAGACGGGAAAATTGAAGATCGCGATTACTGGGTCCCAGGGGCAATTGGGGTCGGAATTGTTCCGGCAAATTGGCAATGATGCCGTCTGACTGGGTCTGACTGGGTCTGCCGAATTGTGATCTATTGAAACCAGATCGGATTCACGAAACACTCCAGCAGCACCAGCCGGACTTGGTAATCAACACAGCGGCATACACGCAAGTGGACAAGGCAGAAAAAAACCTCGTTTACCATCCTATTAATGGAACCGCAGTAAAGCATCTGGCCGATGCAAGGATCAAATTGAAAAAGCTATACCCAATATTATTATATTGACACTACACTTGGAGCTATAAAATCAGAATCAAACGATCCACCATTTGGTTTACCATTACACTTATTTTTACCATCGGCACCTTTGGACTGTCCAGCATCTCGTACATACCAGCAGTAATCGTTCGCTATTGGATACACATCGATTGGGTTTTACACGCTTTAGAATATGGGGCCTTGGCATTGTGTATGCTCATGTATTTCCATGAAACCCGCTTCACTGCACGGCAAACACTTACGGCATATCTTTATACGTTGTTATTCTCTGGAACCATCGGGTTGTTGAATGAAATATGGCAAGCTCGTGTTCCAAATCGAAGTCCAAGTTGGAGTGATGAGGTGGCTAACCTCCTCGGTGCAGCACTGTTTATCGGGTTATTTCACATATTCAAGGGGAGGGGTAAAAAGTAGATGAGGTTCCCCTCATATATCAAATCCGGGGAAAGGTTCAAAGACACGGCGAGCTAAAATGATTTCCACTGATTTTCGGAAGGTCTGGTCGCTATAATTGATTACGGATTCATCCCGTTTGTGCTCATTGGTCTGGAGTGCGCAAGGATTCGTAGAGTCGGGCGGCGTTCAGAATGCCAATAGGCTGTGAACCGAGAGAGTGTGTTCAACGGAGAGTTTGAGAGTTTTAAGCGTGAATGCGTGAACCAAATACAACCTCAGGGATAGGATTAGATATTTGAGAATTCAATTCTTGAACAGAGAGTTTGGGTAAATCGAAAAAAGCCTGCAACCCCCTGCACTGGCTACAAGAACACAGCAGCCCTGAAGAATTGAATCTTCAGGGCTGCTGTTAACCCATAAGCGACGCTGGTTCGCTGAAAAGAAACTGGCTCCCCGGGAGGGACTTGAACCCCCAACCTAGTGGTTAACAGCCACCCGCTCTGCCAATTGAGCTACCGAGGAATAGAACTAAGTAAAGTATATTAATATATTCACAAAATCAAGCTAATATTAATGGAAAAATCAATTACTTGATTATTATACATTCCTTTTATATCCAACGGAGCTTTCGGTCAGACACTAAATACGGGGACAATATACCTACTTATCCTGATAAATAGTGATATTGTCCCCCTATTTATTTGTAAACGATCGCTATTCAAAGATGAAGCTTGCTCCAGCTGTAACATCTCCAGCCTCCGCGTCAATCGGATCAAAACACCAATTCATAATGACGTTTTTGATGCATTTTTCAACTTTGGGTTGGAGCGGGTTATCATTCCAATCGCTTTTACTGAACTTAACGGCTGTTACCTCTCCTCTTGAATTTATGGTAAATTCTACCGATAACTTGCCTTTGAGGTTAGTGTCCTCTTTCTTGTAAGTCCAGTAGCAATATTGCACAGTGTTCTTGTTCGCCAGAACAACTTGTGAAATTGCTTTCTGACTTCGAGTCTTATCCGATTTGGTTTCGGATAGGGCAATCTTCATCCCGGTTCTTACACTTCCCGGTTCAAATTTGAAGGTCGCATTAGCCGTAACATCAACACCACCTTCAACCTGTTCAAAATGCCATTTCATAATAACATTTTTCATTTCTTTCTCAATATCCGGTTGGAGTAGGCTGTTGTTCCAAATACTATTCTGGAAAGTAAGATTACATACCTCACCAGCGGGATTGATGGTGATTTCGATCTCAGTCTTTCCTTCAAGTTTAGAGTCTTGTTGCAAAAATGTATAGTAGCAGTACTTTACCTGATCGGAATGATCTGAAATGAACTTGTAAAGCGTCTCCTGACTTCTCTGGGGTGGCTGTGAAATTTCAGTCTTTTGGGGCTTTTCTTGTTTTGCACAACCTGTTATCATCGGAAAACTAATCATAGTGAGCAGTACGATTACTATTCCGGTTACTTTTAAAAACCTGATCATTTGAACCTCCTTATGATCTGTTAATCCATTAAAACAAATGTAAAGTAAGTGTAATAAACAAAATCCACTTTTCAAAGTTATGTATACATTAAAAAAAAATAATTTGATTTATCTCAGGATAATACGTCATACGGCGTAACATAATTGAACATATTACCCGGACTGCTTAATAATATACACGTTACCTTCAGGTTACACTTCGCTTGAAACCTGTCAGTAATTCGCATCTTTCGTACTTCATTTAAGCACAACCCGAAACCCCTTGAAATAAAACTCATAATCCGGATGGTCGAAGGTTCTGTTGGGGGCTCTTATATATTCAGCATAATTCCCCCAGCAGCCTCCTCGCAGGAAATGATAAGGACCAGTGTCTGGACCAATCGGGTCGGTAACCGGATCGGGGCTGTATTCACCATACCAATCATTTACAAATTCATACAGATTCCCTATCATATCATAGAGACCATAAGCATTCGGTTCTTTGCTCGCCACTGGTTGCGTTCCAAATTGCTCCGATTCGGAACCTAACTGCCAGGAATTCCCATACCAGATTGCATAGCTGTTTATTTCCGTTGTATCGGTGGCATTCACAGGATAAGGATCGTAATTCTTTCCCCAGTAATAATCCGTTTCGCTGTCGGCACGGCAAGCGTATTCCCATTCTGCTTCCGTGGGCAGACGGTAACCGTTTTTCGATAGATCAGCAGAGACTCCCTCCAGCAAACACAAGCTTCCGGGTGTCCCGTTTATTGTTGTGTAGGTATATACCGTATCCAATCCATCGCGCCTGCTTCGAGCGTTGCAGTATAAGACAGCATCGTACCAATTAATCTCATAGACCGGATAATCATCACCTAAACCGTAGGGCCAATTCCAGGGCGGTGTGAAATAGTTTGAATAAGCATAATTCATCAAACTATCAAAGTCCCCCTGTGTTACTTCGGTGATATCCATCCAGAAGTTGTAAGTAAAGCTTACTGTGTGCACAGGCTGCTCACTCGGAAAGGTATCCGGGAATCTGTCAGAACCCATTCGGAAGCTTTTATTCTTTGCCCGAATAAGTACCATCCCATTCGGTGGGTGAATAGTAACACAAACAGTGATCGATCCATCTATGGTATCCTCACCGTCGCTGACAGTAATCGAAATCGTGTAATCACCGCTGACGTCAGGCGCCTGCCAGATCACCGATGCACCAGCACTCTGATTAGGAAATGTTCCATCCGATGCTGCCCAGTTGTAAGCCAGTGTGTCGTTATCTTCATCGCTGGCGGTGCATATCAACATGGTTGTTTCTCCAATGGCTATCAGATCAGGATCTGCGGCAACGTTCTGGATTACGGGTGCATTGTTTTCAGGCTGGACGGGGGATGTTTCATCATCATTACAGCCGACAATGATTAGAATGAATACTGTAATTATTGACACTAAGAAACAAGTTGTCTTCATAGGTTCGTTTTCCTTTATACCTAATTCTGTGAAACAAATAAAAATCTACTGGATGACCTTGTGTAAACGGTTAATTTCATTAAATTATTCAAAATTACAAAATGAAACATAAGGTAACCTAACAGTTGAAAGCAAAATACAAAATAATCAAGCGCATGGCAACACAATCTGTTCGGAAACGACGGCGTTCCTGTAGATACTATAGTCTGCGATGACCAGAAACGTGTCGGCAGTATGATCAGCGGTGATTTTGATATACTCGAGTCATTATTTTATGTCTGTCATTTGGCATACATTTTGTCGGTGATATTTTATCAAGTTGTCTTGCGGTGAGACCTTGTGTCTTGAATTTAAGCAGTACCTATCCTGTTTTAATATCAATTTTTCACACCAACGATATTACACTCTTAAGAAATAATAAATAACCTTGACACCTGCACTTTTATGCAGTATATTCTTTTGAAGGACGAATTGCGAATTACGAAAAACGACAGTATTGTAGGTTCCATCCTTCGTACTTCATCCTTTATACTTTAAAAACCCCTGCACTACAAATATGAACAAAAAAGAAAATATTCCTAATTCAATTTCAAAGAGCGGCATCATCACCATCCGTGGCGCTCGTGAGCATAATCTTAAAAACCTGAATATCACCATTCCTCGCGATCGGCTGGTTGTCGTTACGGGGATATCAGGTTCCGGCAAGTCATCTTTGGTCTTCGATACGCTTTATGCAGAAGGGCAGCGTCGTTATGTCGAGTCGCTGTCTGCCTACGCCCGCCAGTTTCTCGGGCTGATGGAAAAGCCGGACGTTGACCAGATTGATGGGCTTTCACCTGCTATCTCTATCGAGCAGAAATCAGGTGTGAGGAATCCTCGATCAACTGTTGGGACGGTAACTGAAATTTATGATTACCTGCGCCTGCTCTATGCCCGCATTGGTATCCCCCACTGCCCAATTTGTGGTAAACAGATTGAACGCCAATCCGCTCAGGAAATCGTTGATATACTTTTGGAAACAGGCGTCGATGCGAGGCTTATGATACTGGCGCCGGTCGTGCGCGGTCGCAAGGGTGAATATCAAGATCTGTTTAAATCATTGTTGCGCGATGGCTTTATGAAGGTCCGTGTGAATGGGAAACTCCACTCGCTCGAAGATGATATTCGCCTGAATCGTC
Source organism: Candidatus Hatepunaea meridiana (assembly GCA_030765125.1). GTDB lineage: Bacteria > Electryoneota > AABM5-125-24 > Hatepunaeales > Hatepunaeaceae > Hatepunaea > Hatepunaea meridiana. Next base: position 50,707 of record JAVCDD010000224.1, on the reverse strand, counting down.
ACAAGAAGCACTCAATCGAGGTCATTGTCGACAGGCTTAAATTAAAATTGGACGTTCGCGAACGATTGACCGATTCTATTGAACTAGCGCTTGGGCTGGCAAATGGTTTGGTTATCGCTGTACCGGAGGGAAAACCGGAAGAATTATTCAGCGAGCATTTCGCCTGCCCTGATTGTGGTGTAAACTTTGAAGAACTAAGCCCCAGGATGTTTTCCTTCAATTCACCCTTCGGCGCCTGCCAAACCTGCACAGGACTCGGTTTCAAGATGAAGATTGACCCACGGTTAGTCGTTCCGGATCCATCCATTTCGATTCTGATTGGAGCTATTGTAGCATTCCCAAAGGATCAGGAGAGTTGGAATATGCGTAAGCTGACACAAGTAGGGGATGCTTACGGTTTCAAACTCTCCACGCCGTTTAATAAATTAACCGATGAACAGCAGGACTTGATTTTAAATGGCGCTGGTAATAAGCATATACGGTTTACTTACGAAAGCAGTGATGGTCGTACTCTCTGGGAACACGAAGGAACATGGGAAGGCGTAATCCCTAACCTGGTGCGCCGATATAAGCAGACAAGTTCGCAGATGATCAAAGACTGGATCGAGGATTTTATGGGCAAGGTTGCCTGCCCGGATTGCAAAGGCGAGCGTCTGCGACCGGAAGCCAGAGCGGTTACCGTCGGCGGCGCTGGAATAGTTCCTTTGACCGATCTCTCGATTGCTGCTACTGCTAAATTCTTTCTTGAATTGACATTAAACGAACGCGAAACTACCATTGCCCGGCAGATATTAAAAGAGGTATCAGCCCGGCTGGAATTCCTGCTCAAGGTGGGATTGGGCTATCTGACGTTGTCCCGACCGGCAGGATCGCTTTCAGGTGGCGAGGCGCAGCGGATCCGGTTGGCTACACAGATCGGCAGCGGGCTGGTTGGAGTGATGTATATCCTCGATGAGCCTTCAATCGGGCTGCATCAGCGGGATAACATTCGTTTGATCGAAACGTTGAAGAAGCTGCGTGACCAGGGCAATAGTGTTATTGTAGTTGAGCACGACCGGGAAACTATAGAATCCGCTGACTGGGTTATTGATTTGGGACCCGGCGCAGGTTTTACCGGTGGTTATGTTGTCGCTGAAGGAATTCCGCAGAAGATTATGGAAAATGGGAAGTCTCTCACCGGACGTTTTCTTTTACGAAACGAGGAAATTTCTATCCCTAAAAAGCGACGCAAACCTAATAGCGGCAACCACATTAAGATCACTGGCGCAACGGGTAATAATCTAAAGGAAATCACCGTTAAGATACCGCTTGGAACGTTTACGGTTGTAACAGGCGTTTCCGGATCCGGGAAGTCAACCTTTCTTCTGGAAACGCTTTATCCGGCGTTAGCGCGAAGCATCTATCACAGTCGTCGAACATCGCTGCCATACAATAAAATCGAAGGACTTGAACTGGTCGACAAGGTTGTGGACATAGATCAGTCCCCTATCGGACGTACACCGCGTTCCAATCCGGCAACCTATACAGGACTTTTCAACCATATCCGTGATCTCTTTGCAAGATTGCCGGAAGCGAAAATCCGCGGGTACAAGCCCGGTCGCTTCAGTTTCAACGTCAAAGGTGGGCGTTGCGAAGCCTGCAAAGGCGGCGGCATCATCAAGATCGAAATGCACTTCCTGCCTGACGTATACGTTACTTGTGAGGTCTGCAAAGGACACCGTTACAACCACGAGACGCTCGAAGTGCGCTATCGGGGGAAAAGTATTTCGGAAGTATTGGATATGAGCGTTGAAGAAGCGTTAGCATTCTTTCGTGACATCCCATTTATCAGGCGTAAGTTGGATGTCCTGAACGGCGTCGGACTCGGATACATCAAGTTAGGACAGTCGGCGACAACTCTATCCGGCGGTGAAGCGCAGCGCATCAAGTTAGCAACCGAACTATCCAAAGTCGCCACCGGCAAGACAATATACATCCTCGACGAGCCAACTACAGGGCTTCACTTCGCAGACATCAGGATGCTGTTGGACGTGCTGCAAAGGTTAGTAGACAAAGGAAACACCGTACTGGTAATCGAACACAATATGGATGTGATTAAGTGTGCTGACTGGATAATTGACCTTGGACCTGAGGGTGGTGATGAGGGCGGGTACGTCATTGCCACAGGTTCACCTGAGAAGATTATAAAAGAGGAGCTGTCATATACGGGTAAGTTTTTGGCAAAAGAATTGATGATGACAGGGAAGACATCGTTGAAGAGTAGGGTTGCGTCTGGGGTTTAAACTTGACTTGTGGAGGGGATAGTTGTAACTTAAAAGGTTAAAGGTTTTTCTGTTGTAACCTCAGTTTCTGAAAGTAGAATTAATAAGGAAACAACAATGAGAACTTATAAAGCCTTATTGGACAGATCATATTCTATCAAAGTAAATGCTGAAAACGAGGATATGGCTAAAGAACTGTGCGAGTGGTTTTACGGGGATATTACAGATGATTCAACGCCTGAGGATAGAAGTAAGCATCGGTTTTCGTTTGGTGAGATAGAAATGTTGATTAATGAGGCAACTGGTGTTGAGGTAATAGATTAAGCGTGTCTTACAAACTAAAATCCATCTGGGAAATCATCATCCTTATTAGACAAGATTGTTAATCCAATGACCAAATCTGAAATCAAAATAAAACCTTAAATCAACGTATTGCTTAACAGTCGCTTTGCTTCTATATTTTTCACAATAGCAAACTTCAAACACAAAAGGAGAATTACAATGCCTGACGCATTAACGAAAGAGCTTGAATACTATATAGCCCATCAGGATGAACTCGTTGAAAAATATGATGGGAAGGTTATAGTACTCAAAAACCACAAAGTGATAGGGTCTTATGATAATCCCTTGGAAGCGGTTGATGAATCAAAGAAAAAACACCAAGTAGGAACGTTCTTTATCATCAGGTGCGAACCCGGTACAGATCAGTATGTTCAAAAATTCCGTACACGAGTTATGTGGTCTGTCGGGTAACTCGATGCAAGATTCAAAGACGTTTTCTTTTACTACAAAATATCCGACAATAGTGCGTGAGTTACATAGTGATGTTTATGTATCGAAAGCATTTGACCCGGAAAAAACCAAGTCTGCTCTCGAATTTAAAAAATATATCGCATTATGGGATACCGGTGCAACCAACAGTTCAATTTCTAGCAGAGTTGTAAATGAACTAAAGTTAGATGAAGTATCTAAAGTTAATGTCTATACCGGCGGTGGCTTGATTGTAAGCGGTGTGTATTTCATAAACATTAGATTGCCGAATCAGGTTGAGTTTCCCTATTTAGTGTCTGACCGGAAAGCCCCTTTTTGTCATTCCCGCGAAGGCGGGAATCCAGGAGAAACAATAGATTACCTGGATTCCCGCCTTCGCGGGAATGACAAAAAGGGGACTTTTCGGTCAGGCACTAAGTAGGGTTTACAAAGATGGGATTTTCTGTCAGACACTAAATAAACAAAATTAAATCAGTTAGCAGGTTAAATAAATGCAAACAAAAAAAACAGCGCTATACAACCAACACACAACCTTAAACGCCAAAATGGTACCCTTCGCAGGCTTCATAATGCCCGTACAATATAGCGGAATCATTGACGAACACCTGACGGTCAGGAAAAACGTCGGGATTTTTGACGTATCACATATGGGAGAGTTTGAATTTCGCGGCATTGATGCTGAGAAATTCCTCAACCGGATGACGACAAATAACGTCGCCAGACTGGAACCGGGAGATATCCAGTATTCCGCTATGCTGTACGACGACGGTGGTGTAGTGGATGACCTGCTGGTTTACCGCTTTGAAGATCATTATATGACGGTCGTCAATGCATCAAACCTCGATAAAGACTATGAGTGGCTGAAAAGTCATCTTCAAGGCGACGTCCAAATGGAAGACATCTCCGATCAAACGACCTTGCTCGCTATACAAGGACCGAAGGCTGTCGAACTTGTTAAGAGATTAACCGATATGCCACTTGACGAAATAAAGTATTACAACTTTCGTCTCGGTCAGACAGCCGGTATAGACACGATTATATCCCGCACAGGCTATACCGGTGAGGAAGGCTTTGAACTCTATGTATCGAGAGATTCTTCTGCAAGCTTGTGGGAAGCCATCTTCGACGCCGGTCAGGAATTCGGAGTCAAACCTATTGGTTTAGGCGCCCGGGATTCGCTACGCCTCGAAGCCTGCTATAATCTCTACGGCAATGATATGGATGAAACCACCAACCCAATCGAAGCCGGACTGGGCTGGATCGTCAAATCCAAGAAAAGAGGCGGCTTCATCGGGAAAGAACCTGTTTTGAAGGCAAAGCAAGAAACCACCCGTAAACTTATTGGTTTCATTTTGATCGACAAAGGTATTGCGCGCCACAACACTGACATATATATTAAAGGTGAGAAGGTTGGATACGTTACCTCAGGTGGCTTCTCTCCGATAATGAATAAAGCGATTGGATTAGGATATGTCAATAAACCGTATACCGACGTTGGAAATATTATCGAAATTGATCTGCGCGGTCGTCGTATCAAGGCGGAGATCGTTCAAACACCATTCTATAAAAGAGGATGAGTAAACAGAAAATAACTGTCAACAACGGCGAGATGACAACAAAAGATAAAAGAGGCAGGATGACAGCAAAAAGTAGAAATAGCGCTGAATTCAGAATCAGGTTGAATTTCACTCCGGGAGGCGTCAGGGATGAGCTACTTAAGGACTGCCGTGCTGTGGTAATTGACGTGCTCAGAGCTGCTACATCAATTGTAACAGCACTGAATAATGGAGCTCAATACGTCATCCCCGCATCATCAGTTGCCGCCGCCAGCAACCTGGCAAGCCAACTACCTCGAGATGACGTATTGCTCTGCGGTGAACGAGATGTAAAACTTATTGATGGCTTCAACCTCAGTAATTCACCTTCTGAGTATTCTCGTGAGAAAGTCAAGGGAAGAAAACTGATTTTTGCCAGCACAAACGGTGCACCGGCAATAGTGAAATCATCCGCTGCAAAATCTGTATATATGTGTGGTTATGTGAATCTTAACGCTGTCATTGACGCCCTCTTGAAAGAAGATGCCTCTTCCCCGATAATTATCGTTTGTTCCGGGGATTATAATTCCTTTTCACTTGAAGATGCTGTTTGCGGTGGTACTCTGATTAAGAGACTTTGTGAAAAAGCTAATATAGAACCTAACCTAAATGATGGCGCTAATGCTGCCTTAATACTGGCAGATAAATTCGGGGATGATATTCTCAAGCTGCTTAATGAAAGCGATCACGGAAAGTATTTAAAAGAACTCGGTATGGGTGAAGATCTTGTTCAGTGCGCTTATGATAGTGTATATTCTATCGTACCGATGCTGAATGACGGTCGGTTAGTTAAGCTTGGAAAGTGATTGATACGATATTTTGATGCACTATCGCGTAGGGGCTGATTTATCAAGCCCATTTTATAGTTATGTGAATAGGGCTAAATAAATTTGCCTCTACGTGCAAATATTCCGTTATTATTCAATTAATTACCGATGAACGTTAAAAGTAAAAAAGATAAGCAAGAAAAAAAAACATCCCGAAAATCACAACCCAGGAAACGGTCTAATAAAGATAAGAATTCCGCAAAACGCTCTGTTAAGGGAATAGAACTCCTTTTCTTGTTTCTGTTCTTTATGGGTCTTTTCTTAACTATTTCCCTTATCGGGTACAATCCTAACTACCACACCAGCAGCTTAGGACCAATCGGCGCCGATTTCGCAAAAGCCTGGTCGCAAGCTACTTTTGGTCGTTTCGGTGTTTTTTCGCTATGTGCAGTGATCTTCCTCACGCTTATTTGGTGGGTGACCGGAAAGAAATTCGGGCTTACTCGCTGGATAATCGGTTTACTGACTGTTGGTTTCTTCATCGGTTGTGGTGGGGCGTTTATTGAATCCTTGCACGATGTTCAAAATCCAGATTGGGCAAATAACGGCGCGATTCCTTCACTAATTATTGAACAAGCAATTAACTACCTGAAACCGCTGGGAACGGTTATTGTAGCGATTGTTCTATTGCTGACAATGCTTATAATTCTTTACGATTTACGTTTAACCAAAATATTTGAAGCATTTTATAAAATCCTTAACAAACTGATTAATTACATTCGAAACTACAAAACCGCGCCTCTTGAACTTCCAGAAACTGAAAACGAACCTTATTTAACTGATACAATACTAAACTCCAGCAGCGAGCAATATCCTGCAAGTACTCAACCCGATATACCGCGAGAATTGGATATAAAGATTGATAATTCTATTAATGTTGATAAATCTGTTAATTTAGACGACGGCGCCCTAAAGGCGCCTGCAGGACAACGCGATCTTCCACCATTAAGCTTGTTGAATCTTCCACCACTCGACCGTCACGAAGTAGATGATGAGGAATTGGAGGATAACTCACGAAGGCTTGAAGATAAGCTTGCCAGTATGCGCATAACGGCTCAAGTGGTAAAAGTTAATCCCGGTCCGATCATTACACGGTACGATCTGGAACCGGCTGCCGATGTAAAGATAGCGCGCATCGCAAGTTTGACTGATGATATTGCTATGACGCTTAAAGCGCGAGGCGTTCGTATTCAGGCACCTATACCCGGTGAAGCAGCCGTTGGAATCGAAATACCAAATCGTCATTCTCAATTAGTTTGCATACGTGAGATTATAAGTTCTGATATCTTTCGTCAAGCCAAAGCTCCACTCACAATAGCACTCGGTAAAGATACTAATGGTGGGATATTTTGCGTTGACCTGGCAAAGATGCCGCATCTATTGATCGCTGGAGCTACAGGATCCGGTAAATCTGTCTTTATAAATGCTATTATAATCAGTTCCCTTTATCGAAGTGATCCTAAAGACGTTCGATTTGTTCTCATTGACCCAAAGAAAATTGAACTTTCGCTTTATGCCAGATTAATTGAGCAACATCTCGTTTTTCCACCAGGATTGGGCGAACAAGTCATTACTAAGCCCGATAATGCCGTTAAAACCTTGCAAAGCGTACACATGGAAATGGAACGACGATACGATATTCTCAACGAAGCCGGTGTCAGAAGCCTTGATGAATATAATCGCTGGATTGAAGCCACCCCGCCTATTGCCGAAGACGAAACGGAGCAAAGGGAACACTTGCCATATCTGGTGGTTATAATAGACGAGCTTGCTGACTTGATGATGACGGTGAGGCGGGAATTCGAGGAATTGGTAGCCCGTCTGGCGCAAATGGCAAGAGCAGTCGGCATTCACTTGGTAGTTGCCACACAACGCCCTTCTGTGGACGTAGTAACCGGCTTGATTAAAGCTAACTTTCCGGCAAGGATTGCATTTAGAGTGGCAACCAGAGTAGATTCACGCACTATTATTGATTCGATGGGCGCAGAAGCATTGCTCGGCAAGGGTGATATGCTTTTCATGGGGCTCGGAAGCAAGGTCAAAAGACTGCATGGAGCATTGATAACCACTGAAGAAGTTGAGCAAGTAATAGAATTCGTGCGTTCTCAACCACCGGTGGATTCAAATTTCAAGTTACCGGATCCGGAACTGCAGGTAGTCAAATCAATAAGCAGTGACGTTGATCCAAGTAGGACCGGAACTGATGAATACTTCGAGGAAGCCGCTAAAATTGTCGTTCGCACTGAACAGGGTTCTGTTTCCGTTCTACAGCGACGACTCCGTGTTGGATATGCCCGAGCTGCGAGATTAATTGATGAACTGGAACAAGCCGGCATTGTCGGTCCCTTTGATGGCTCCAAAGCCAGGCAGGTTATGGTTACTCCAGAGGAATTACAGGAAATATATGGAATAAGTGTATGAATGTTCGGTTAATAACTTACTTATTATTAGCAATATATTTTGTTTCAACGGGTAGCGTTGAAGCAATGTCGCCTAACTCAGCGCTAAAGAAACTGCGTAAGAGATATAAAAAAGTAAATTCCCTAAGCGCTGATTTTCGCGAGGTTTTCGAATGGGAAATGACTGGAGAAACTATCATTCGAAAGGGAAGCATTACTATAATAGGCGGTTTTCGATTTCGTATTGATACACCGGAACAACTGCTTGTTGCTGATGGTAAGAATATTTTCCGTTATAATCGTATAAAAAAGCAGATCATCATTGAGCCAATTAATTCAACAGATGATCAACTTCTTCCCAGAAAACTTATGCTGGATTTTGCTGATGGATTTAGCGCTTCGAACATCACATCACTGACAGTCAACAGCAAAGAGGGTTTCCGCCTTGATCTGCTGCCGGATAATCCTGATGAAATCCTGGTTTCTTCTGCAACTTTATGGGCAACCACAGAAAATCTTGTTGTGCATCGTATGAAACTACTTGATTTGAACTCAAATTCAACTACATATTACCTTTCAAATATTCAAATAAATCAACCTGTAGACGTATCTCAAACCACGTTTACCCCTCCTGAAGGAGTAGAGATATTCGATCTTCGCTGAAATCAATCCTAAATTGCGGTAAATCAATCCAAAGTTGTGTCAGGTGTTAACAACTGACACAACATACAAGGTGCTACCATCTGGCGCAACATACACGAGTATTGCTTTTGAATAACCGACGTGTCTTTATTGGCGTTTTTGCCAGTTTGCTGTTTTTTTACCTTATATTTTGGATTCCACGTCCAGGATTGTGGTTGAAAGGTGATCTCTGTTTATTGACGATGCTGTTCGGACAAGCCAGGATTGACTTTGGAAATCTATGGCAGACTCTTCTACATATAAAAATTATCCCATTAATTGTATGCTTCCTAATTACACCGCTGCATGTTCTGATAAGGTCTTATAGATGGATCCTATTGATTAAACCTATTGGCAAATTGAAAATATATGATAGTTACAGTATTCAGATGGTGAGTTATTTCACCAGCGCTACAATGCCATTGAGAATAGGCGAAGTGGTAAAAGGTGTTCTTTTAAGTCGTCAAATCCAAACCTCAAAAAGCACAGCGCTTGCGACAGTTGTGCTAGAGAGATTAATTGACATAATCTGTATGATGATTCTTGTAGTTCTGGTCGGTTTCTTATATTCTTTTCCAACCGAAATAAAGAATGGAATTATATTTCTTAATATTAGCATTGGTATAGGTGTTTTAGTTCTCTTTTATTTCACACTTGCAAAGGATCCATTCGACAACGTTATCGGTAATTTTCTCCGAATCATCCCCGGTGGATTAGGTAGTAAACTTATTGGGATTATTATTCGTTTCACTCGTGGCTTTGCTGCCTTGAAATCACGAAAGGATTATTTGTTTGTCATTATAGAAAGCATTTCACTCTGGATACTCTATGGACTTCAACATCTTCTTATCATTTATGCTTTTCACTTTCATATAGACTATTCTTTTATAGCAGCTTCTCCCCTATTAGTTTCTTTTATTCTATTGGCAATAAACTCAGCAGGATTATCAATCCCTTCTGCGCCAGGAGGTGTTGGGACATTTCACGCCGTTTGCATCTTTTCATTGGCGCTCTTCGGGGTTGGAGCTGATCCAGCAGCCGGATTTGCACTGGTTATTCATGCAACAACCTATTTATTCTACATATTTTGTGGAATACCATTTATGATACGTGAAGGTTTAAAAATTGGACATCTACGACAGATGAGATTAAATAATGGATAGATTAACATGAGCCTTAACCTGATTGCTAATGCTAAAATCAATTTAGGACTTAGAATACTGTCCAAACGAAACGATGGATACCATGAACTGATTACAATTTTTCAACGCATCTCACTTGCTGACAGGTTAACACTTGATAAAATCAATGATAAAATTGAATATTTCGGTCCTGCTTTGACAGAAAACATTGAAGATAACCTTTGCTATAAAGCCGCTAACGTTTTCCGTTCTCGATTCGGCGATAATTCAGGCGTAAGGATTAAACTGGAGAAAATAATTCCTGTAGGCGCTGGACTGGGAGGCGGAAGTAGTGATGCCGCTGCTGTTTTAAGAGGAATGAGGACGCTTTACAATATTCCATTAGATCATAGTAAATTAATCGAAGCTGCTTCTGAAGTAGGTGCGGATGTTCCTTTTTTCTTGCGCAATATACCATCAGCATTAGGCAAAGGAACTGGTGAGATACTCTCTCCAGCACATGGACTTCAATCGAAATACTATCTGGTTGTTGTAAAACCGGATTTTTCGATTTCAACTGTCTTGGCATATAAGTTGCTTGATGAATGCTTGACTTTTGATAAAAATAATATTAATATGATTAGTCACGATTTTTTAACATACACGGGTGGGATTATAACAGCGCAAATGACCAACGATTTTGAAGGTCCTATTTTCACTGTCTACCCGAGACTGGCAGAGGCACGCAACCGAATGCTTAATGCAGGAGCCGATCCAGCCGGTTTATGTGGCAGCGGTTCTGCGATCTACGGCGTCTTTAATGATAGTGACAAGGCGCAATCGGTTGCAAACGAGTGGTGTTCACCGTGGCTCAGCTATGTATGTCGTCCATTTTAATTAAGGTACCCGGTAGGACGAAACAGGAGGAACGATGGAGATCACAGAGATCAACATTAACATTCGTGGTGAAGATAAGCTAAAGGCTTTTGTAAACATCACGTTTGACGACGTATTTGTGGTGCGCGGCTTAAAGGTTATTCAGGGAAATAGTGGATTGTTTGTCTGTATGCCTTCGCGTAAAATGCCGGATGGGACATATAAAGATATTGCCCATCCGATCCGCAACGATTTCCGGCAGCAATTGGAACAATTGATACTCGATGAGTATCAACGCCTTTTAGGTGAAGAATCATCTGGCGGAGATACTTAGTAGTAGGTTTCATTGTTACTGGATTTGTATACCGCAGAGCACGCAGAGTAACGCGGAGGAATTTAATAATATGATTGAACTTCGTTATTAAATAAAATTCCTCGTGATGTTCTGTACCTCTGCGGTAATTTCAGAAGATTGTTTTTTCAATAATTAACAATCATAGAACTTGCTGCTAAAAGTCTTAGTACATTCATTATCATACTGGGGCGTAGCCAAGTGGCAAGGCACGGGGTTTTGGTCCCCGGATTCGGAGGTTCGAATCCTCCCGCCCCAGCAGTGAAACAGTAAGGAAACAGTATGAAACTGTTCAGCGGTTCAGCACATCCGGAATTAGCAGACAACATAGCTAAACACTTAGGCGCTGAAATTGGCAAAATTGAACGTAGGCGCTTCTCGGATGGTGAATACTGGGTTAAGTACCAGGAAAATATACGCGGACACGATGTCTTCCTGTTGCAACCGACTCACCCTCCGGCTGACCATCTCCTGGAACTGCTGATTATGATTGATGCAGCTCGTCGTGCTTCAGCGGCAAGAATTACTGTTGTCATTCCTTACTTCGGTTATGCCCGTCAGGATAGAAAGGATAAACCAAGAGTTGCAATAACAGCGCGTCTTATTGCGAATCTTCTCCAGGCTGCATCGGCAGACCGAATATTAACAATGGATTTGCATACTGCACAATTACAAGGTTTCTTTGATATCCCAGTAGATCACCTGTATTCATCATACATTTATGTCGAGCACTTCCGTCGGATAGCAGGTAACGATCTGGTTGTAGTCTCACCCGACGTCGGTGGAATTGCAATGGCGCGCAGTTACGCTCAAAAACTTAGCGCATCCATAGCTTTTATTGATAAGCGCCGTTCTGAACACAATGAAGCTGAAGTAATGAATATAATTGGTGAAGTTAAAGACAAACGAGTCCTGATTATCGATGACATTGTTGATACAGCAGGCACCATCACCAAGGCATGTGTTAGATTAAAAGAGCTTGGTTGTGGACCAATACATATAGCTTGCACTCATCCAATTCTGTCAGGACCTGCTATTAAAAGGATTAAAAAAGTTGATATTGAGGAATTTGTAGTTTCAGATACTGTTCCGTTACACAATTCCGCTAAAGACAGTAAACAATTTACTGTCTTATCAATGGCAAAAGTATTTGGCGAAGCTATCCGTCGAATTCATTACGGTGAAAGTTTGAGCTACTTGTTTCTTTAATACTATTTTATATTTAACAAAAATGAATGACAATACATTAAACGCAACGCCGCGTAAATGTGGCAATAAAGGTATGGCAAGACAAATTCGATTTCAAGATCGAGTTCCTGGTATATTCTATTATCGTAATGATATTAATATTCCATTCTCCGTTGACTCAGTTGAATTGTCAAAACTGATACGTCAAAAATACAGTCTTATTAATCTTAGTATTGAAGGCTATGAAACACGTGAATGTGTTTTTCGAAACATTCAACGAGATCCTGTTTATGACGGTATCCTGCATGTTGACTTGATGGGGATTAAGCGCGGTCAGAAACTGACAGTAACTGTTCCCGTGAAACTAACTGGAATCCCTGAAGGAGTCAAAACTGGTGGTGGTATTCTACAGAGTAATATGAATGAATTCGAAATCGAATGCCTGCCTAAGGATATTCCAAGAGAGATCGAGATTGACGTCAGTGACCTTGATATTGGTCATTCTCGCTTCATTCGTGACCTCGAATTCCCTGAATTGAAGCTGTTATATGATCCCGGTGAAGTAATAGCAACGGTTGTTCCTCCAACAATTATTAAAGAGGTGACTGAAATAACCGAAGAGGAAGAAGAGGTTGAGGAAGGTACCGAAACAAAGACTGAGGAAACTCCAGAAAAGAACTAATCCATTCTGGCGGCTATCTTGCGTCTAATAGTAGGACTTGGCAACCCGGGTAAGCGTTATCAGGATACTTGGCATAACCTCGGCGCCAAAGCTGTTATTTTACTTGCTCAACGATGGGGTTTGAAATTGAGCCCTGGTCGAGGTGACTATATATTCTCCGAGCATATTTATAACAACAGAAAAGTGGGGTTGATGATTCCTACTTCATTTATGAATAGGTCGGGCTTGCCGGTAGGCAGTTGGATAAATTATTACAAAGTAGCGCCATCGGACATTTTGATTATTTACGATGATCATGATTTATCGCTGGGTCGAATACGTATTCGCAAGCAAGGATCTTCCGGTGGACATCGAGGGATGTCGGATATCATCAGAATGATCGGCAGTGAAGATATACCGCGCCTGAAAATAGGAATCAGAACCGATGTCGAACGCTATAACTTAGCTGACCAAGTGCTCTCGAAAATTCCAAAGAAATATAATCAACAGGTAAATGACGTTCTTGTTACTGTTGAAGATGCTGTTATAATGGCATTGGATGTTGGTATCACCAACTCAATGAATCGTTTTAACAGAATGGAAATAGAATAAATAATTAATCTACTACATGTCTGCAAGGAATACACGAATTATTTCGTGTCATGGTTGTCCCTAAACATGACTGTGGGATTAGGGAAAACCAGACTACAGGAATTCGCATATTCCCTTCAACGAAAGCAGGTACAAGAATTAGAATTGTTTAATCCTCCCCCTGATAAAGTAATTGGGGGCGTAAAGACCAAAGGGAATCAATGATAAAATACGAATTACTATACGTTTCTGACCCATCTAACGATGATGGTATTGAAGACGCAAAAAAGAAGATTGAAGGAATAATCACCGGTCGTGCAGGATCAGTTATTTCTTATGATAAGTTAGGCAAGAAACGCCTCGCTTATCCTATCCAGAAGCGCCAATACGGTTTCTATTTTCTGGTTAATTTCAAAGGTGATGGAAAAATTGTTCAGGCGCTGGATTATTTTCTCCGGCTTAATACAGTCGTCATAAGGCATTTGATAATCCAGTTAACCGAGAAACAACTCGACCTTAAGAAATTAACTGTTAAAATCCAGAAAGAGGAAGCAGAGAGGATGCGACGTGGTGGTCGTCCAATTCCAAATAATGAAACCACTGAAGAACATAACAGCAACGATGTCAATGAGATGAGTAAAACCGGAATTCCGGTAAAAACTGACGACTCGGAAAAAGCTGAAATAGGAAAGAAATTAAAAATAAAACCTTCGAGTGACTATAAAACAACAAAAGTCACCGAGCAAAAAGATGTTGAAGTAACACCCGATCAATCCAAAATCGAAACTGATGAAAAGAAAAATGATACATCAGAATCAATAACTGAAAAAGTGGATTCTACATCAGGTGTGACAGAAGAAACAAGTGAAAATAACAATGGAGTGAAAAATGGCTGATTTAAAAATGCCCGACATTAATAACGTTATCATTGTCGGCAATTTAATTAAAGATCCAATAATCCGTTCGACGACTAATGGCACCCCGGTTGCCAATTTTACAATTGCCTCTAATCGCAAATTTAAAGATAATTTTGGGCAGTGGAAAGAGGATGTGTGTTTTATTGGAATCGTAGCTTGGTATAAATTAGCGGAAAGTTGCTCAGATAACCTACGCAAGGGAAGCGCAATACTAGTTGAAGGTGAGCTTCAAAGCCGTCAATGGCGTACAGATGATGGACATTATCGTAATATCGTTGAAATCAAAGCGCGACGCATTCAATTCCTTAACAAACGCGAGATGGTTCTATCCGATATGGAATCAGCATATCGAGCGATGCCTGAAGGTGAGGTACTCGCTGGATCTAGCCACGAAGATACCGAAAGTGGAAAGGATGTAGTTGACGATAAACCAGATGAGAAGAGTCCTGAAGATGGAAATGAAGACGAGTCAACCTTCGACTTCGGTTTTCGCGATCTAAAATTATAACAGGATAGCATCTATGTTGGTTGCAAGAAAAAAAATATGTCGTTTTTGTGAGAATCGTATCTATTATATAGACTATAAGGATGATCGTCTATTGCACCGGTTCGTTACCGAAGAGGGAAAGATCATCCCTCGTAGGATATCCGGCACATGTTCTCAACATCAACGTCAATTAGTTAAAGCGATTAAACGTGCCCGGCACATGGCAATACTGCCATTCGTTCTTGATGTGCCACACTAAATTTGTATAGATCAGACAAACGCAGAATGATCGAGAATATATAATTCCTGATACATTTGTCTGATTCTCAAAATATTCGGAAATTGAATGAAGATCGTTCTACTTACAGACGTAGAAAAGTTAGGTCAATCTAGTGATATGGTCACTGTTAAAGATGGTTATGCGCGTAACTTCCTGATTCCAACCGGTATGGCAGTAAAAGCAAATCCGAGCAACCTCAAACAATTGGAAGCTCAACGAAAAATTGCCAAATCCAGAGCTTTGCGTGAGTTAAAAACTCATAAATCAATGGCAACCCGATTGGCAAACTGTACGCTTACTGCCAAATTACAAACAGGTGAGGAAGATAAGGTTTTTGGCGCTGTAACATCGGCAAATATTGCTGAATTACTTGCAGAGCAGAATATCGAGATTGACCGCCGTATTATTAACCTTCCGGAGCCAATCAAAGCATTAGGAGTATACACTGTCCCAATAAAACTCCATGCTGATGTAGAAGCTCATATTAAAGTTAATATTATCAAGGAAGATTAATATAAATCTGTGTTTTGTGTTCATGCTTAAGCGTGTATAAAAACATAAAGGTTTTCATGAGTAAGATATTCACAACGAAGCTCACAAAGAGCACGAAGATGTTTAATTGATAATCTTCGTGCTCTTCACGACATTCGTGGTGAAACCTATTCATAAACAGCACAATCCTAATTTATCTTCAGAAGTTGCTATACTCTCAGGCTTTCTGAAAACAGATAATCCGAAGTGGTTGGTATATGTATTTGCCTGGAATTATTAATTTCAGAATAATAGCATCAGGCAAAACACATGACACTCATGAATTGTTGTTCTCAGACAGCCTGTTCCTGTTACGTTTGAATAATATTACCGGGCATTCCCGTCCGGTATCAAGAATGTACCGGCGGAAACGAATAGAGTTGTTCCGCCGTTTCTATTAATTAGGCATTAGATGTCAGATAGAATTCTAATTACTGGCAGTGCTGGCTTTATTGGTTTTCATTTATGCAATAGTACAGTAATTAATTTTCAACCGATACATTCTGGTGACGTTAAAGCCACCTTTGCTGATATTGATAGTCTGACCGCTGTTGTGGGATTCCGTTCTATTACATCCCTACAAAGGTATTCCAAAGTTCTTGAAATGGTATAAGGACTACTATAAAGTAAAATCTACTTCCTCATAAAGACATTAAAAATTGTAAAATATAAAGATGTTCACCATAGCCATAAACGGCAGTTATCCCAGCCTGCCGGATCCACCTCGTCCCCCCTTACTGCAGCGAGCAATAGACGAATTTATAAATGGTCGCATAAATGAACAGAATTTAGTTCGTGCTAAACAACGTGCAGTAATTGATGCTATTGCTGAAATGGTAGTTGCTGGTGTTGAGGTCGTAAGTGACGGTCAGATCCAATGGGATGGTGGTGCATTTCATATATGCCGAGGCTTAAGCGGATTCAATATCAGTAATAAACCTTACGACTATAGTGAGGACTATAGTAACCCAAGGCCAATTGCTGTTGATCCGATTAATTGGACTCGCCCAATCCTGATTGATGATTATCGTTTTATTATTGATCGTTCACCTGTTGATGTTCGACCTGTATTGCCTGGACCTTTCAGTCTTGCCAGACTCTGCGATTCAGGGATTTATAAGGATGATATACAGAATTTTTCTAATGATATTGCTCAAGCAATAAACCGTGAAATACTCGGATTGGAGGCATTAGGTGTAAAATATATCCTGATTGAAGAGCCTTTACTAACTACACATAAGAGCGAGATTAACAATTTCATCCAAACTGCTGATATTCTATGCGATAATGTGACTATCAGCATTATCTTAGGAACATCAGATGGTGATATACTCGGTATTGAAAAAGAGCTCCAGTCATCATCTTTCAAAGGTTTTGCACTCGATATGCTTGATGGCACAATTAATAAAGATCATTTAATAAACGATAAAGGCTGGGAAGAACGGATTCTGCAATTAGGATTGGTTCATTCATACAATCCGGATGTTGAGAGACCTTTAGATATTGCACGTGAGTTAATATGGGCGGCACAATATCACAATCCGGAACTGATCTGGGTAGCGCCTACTGGTGGATTGAGATCACTGACACGCGACTCGGCATTTTTCAAATTGAAGAGTCTGTATATTGGCGCCGAAAAAGCACGCCAGGAAATCGCTCGTCAGGAGGAACCTGGTGGAAAGCTTGCGGAAGGATGAAGAGCGAAGGACGAATAGCAAAGAACGAAAGACTAAAGACCAAAGACTAAAGATTAAAGACTGAATTGGACTTACAACTATCAGGAATATTTATTTCGTTGTTACTTAGCGCTTGGTTTGCCGGCGCTGAGACCACATTTCTTTGTTTTAATAAAGCTCGTTTACAAGCTTGGCTGTTAAGCGGTGTTCAAGGATCGCACTCCGTTGATTTTATGAACAGACATCCGGAGCGTTTTCTCGTTACAACTCTCGCAAGTAACAACCTCGTAAATGTACTCTATTCCTCGCTCATCGCATTATGGCTTACAAAACAAGGCTTTTCAGGGCGATTCATTCTGATAGTAGCGCCGTTGTTACTTCTTGTTTTCGGTGAAGCCATTCCTAAAGTCATCGCCAGATCAGTTGCGGATAGGATAATATTGGTTGTTGGAATAATTCTTTATTGGTTACGGATGACTTTATTGCCTATGTTCAAGTTGATTGAGTTTGCATTAGAAATAATGCAACGATGGCTGAGTTTACCAGAACAGGCTATGGGACAAGTTCTGAGTCGAGCTGATATTACTATGGAATTAAAGAAAGCAGAACATGGAGGCATTTTTTCTGATGAAACTGCAAAGATGTTACACCGTTTCATAGGAGTTAGTGAACGATGTGTGAAAGATATTATGACCCCACGCACCGCTATAGTTGCTGTCAGTATAGATGAATCAGTTGCTGAAGCGCAACAACAAATAATTGAGAGTGGTTTCAGCAGGCTGCCATGTTATGATAAAACAATAGATAACGTAGCAGGTTTATTAACTACGATTGATCTTCTGACGAATCCTGCAAGTATTCAATCTGCTATACGTCCTTTATCGATGGTTCCAGTATCGCTGCCTGTTGTTAATCTTACAGCTTGGATGAAAAAATATCATACTACATTTGCAGGTGTTTTGGATGAATATGGTGGACTTGCAGGAATTGTTACTATAGATGATGTTGCGCAGGAATTAGTTGGCTTAATTAGAGATGAGTTTGATATTAAGGATAGTGATTGCATACGTTTATCGGATAGATCCTGGTTAATAATCGGTCGAACTCGTATGAGCCTGTTAACAGAAAGGATAGGTTTTGAACCATTTACCACTAAAGCGAGCAGTTTGGGTGGGGCAATCATTAATTATACGGGAAGCATACCAAAGGTTGGGGATGAATTCAATTTTCCCAAAGTAAAATTACGTATCATCAGAGCTGACAAAAAAGGAATTGGTTTAGTGGGAATAACCGTTAAAGAAAATGTTATCATCGAAAGAGAATCTTGATTTAACGATCCTGTTAGACTATATTACACTTAATATATTATTAGGTTTGCTATCTACATAGTAAGTTCGTAAAAAAATAAACTGCTATATTGCTATGTTGTTGTATTGTTGTATTGCTGTTCAATACAGCAATATTTAAACCTCAAGATGATATATCAAACAATCAAGCAATCAAACAATACAACAATACAGCAATATAGCAATACAGCAATACAGCAATATAGCAATACAGCAATACAGCAATATAGCAATACAGCAATATAGCAATACAGCAATATAGCAATACAGCAATATAGCAATACAGCAATTAAAAATTCAATTTACTCAAATGGAGTATCACTAAATGTTAATGACTCAACTACGAACCCAGGTAAAATGGGTATTCGCAATATTAGCAGTTTTATTTCTTGGCACCATTGTCTTTGATTGGGGTATGGGTGGTTTTAAAAGTCGCGATAAACCAGGCGTTATTGGTGAAATAGACGACTATGACTTCACTATGGAAAATTTCCAGAAGATCATTCGCTTCGAACAGCAAAAATCCGCTCGCCAATCAGATGAGGAGCTTGATGATAAACAATTAAAGCAATTAAGAGAAGATGCTTGGAATAATGAAGTCGAAAGAGTCCTTAAGTGGAAGGATGCCAAGCGCTTGGGAATAGAAGTAACTGATCGACAGATCGCACATATCGTTGAAAATCATCCCCCTAATGAGATCCGTCAGGTTGAATCTTTCCAAAGCGACGGTGAATTTGATATTCAACTTTACAAGGACTACCTGCGCGAACCATCCGCACTTCAATACCTTTATGATATTGAGCAAAGAGTGCGTGATTTCTTGTATGAACAGGAATTGAACTTTCATGTGACTCAGTGTATTGACGTTTCTACAGGAGATGTGAAAGATGAATATCTGTCACAGACCGCTGTCGGCAAATTGCGGTTTATTGCTATACTTAAGGACGGTTTTGAGATTGACAGCACTGAAATAAATGAAAAGATGATGCGACACTATTACCAATTGTTCTCATCAAAATTCAAGAAATACCCACAACGAAAATTTGCTTACGTTAAATTTACTATCACTCCTACGGATCAGGATAAACAAGATATTCTTCAAGACATAAATGGAATTATGGAGGATATAGAAAGCGGCGCTGATTTCGCAACGTTAGCGGAAAAGATATCTGAGGATAAAGCAACAAAAGTAAATGGCGGTGACCTTGGATGGTTTGATTTTGATGGAATGATGAAACCGTTCTCTGAAGCAGCCTTCGCTGCTAATATCGGTATGCTGGTCGGACCCGTTGAAACTAAACAAGGTTATCATATAATTCTAATTGAAGATAAGCGCACTGAAGGCGGCGTTGAAGAGATAAAAGCAAGGCATATACTCCTGAAGATAAAAGCTTCACCGGATACGCGCGATCAGGTTTATGCAGACGCTTATAACTTCGCACAAGACGCTAAAGAAAGAGATTTCGCTGAAGTAGCTGAGGAATATAACTATTCAATAGACACTACTGCTGCTTTTTCTGAAGCAGGATACATCCAGGGACTTAGCAGGATGAGGATGGCTGCGCAGTTCTGCTTTAACAATCCTATCGGTACAGTAAGTGATGTTGTATATCCCTACCCAGACGGTAATGTTGTATTTCAGATATCGGAGGTCATCGAGGAATCAATTAAACCTTACGATGAGGTAAAAGGAAGTATTCATAAGAGCATTTCCAAAATTCTTCTAAAACATAAAATTTGGGATAAGGCAGCGGAATTAAGCGCAAAGATTGAAAAACCCGAAGACCTTGATCGAGTTGCCGCTGAATATAAATATACCGTCCATACTACCGAAGACAGCCTGAAACCCAGTGGTAAACTTCCAAATGGTCTGAAACGGGATAAGGATTTCCTCAAAGAGGCTTTTCGGCTCAATGAAGGTGAAATTTCCGAAGTAATACAAACTAACAAAGGCTGCTACATTGCTTATATGGAAAGCAAACTTCCCTTTAATGAGGAGGATTATTTATCATTTCATTCCACCATATATCAGAGCCTGATTTCCAAGAAGCACGATCAAGCAGTTAAGAATTGGATTCGCGAATTGCGTGTCGCTGCCGATATCAATGATTATCGTTATAAATATTTCAGGGATTTTTAGGATAATTTCCTTATAAATAAGCGTTCAGAGTGCGTGCTTCAGCACGTAAAGCCTTAGATTAAGGGATATAACCAACACACTCTGAAGCGCGCACTCTGAACTTTATTTTCATACCTGGGTGAGTCGCCTTCCGAATGGCGTTTCCCTTAGAAAATACAAATACGTAGTTCATAAATCTAACAACGGAAAAAATTATGAAAAGCCGTCTTACCATTCTAATCCTACTAGCTATGCTGGTCTTCACCGCTTGTGACATCTCCGGTCCGGAGGAAAAAGCCATCAGACAAATGGTTAAAACATTCATTACTGCAGTTGATAAAAGTGATAATGATCTGGCAATGGCGTGTCTGTTGGATGAGAGGGGATTCGAAACTTTGAATCCCGATTTAGTTCGTCTCAAAGATTCCGACTCTCGCATAGAGGAATATTTATCGGAATTGATTCACGATTACCGCTCTCTCACACGAAGGTTTGAGGGACATCTCATAGAAATGAAAAAAATCCGGATTGGCGCACAATTCTTCCAGTACAAAGGATTTTCATCGTTCAAGGATAACGAAGTTACCATTTCTGTTGACGGCGCTGCTGAAACATTCAATATTGCGATGATCGTCAGGATTGGTGATAAATGGACGATTGTTAGTCTCGGTTCTGATGAATACTGAGATATTCAGGCAGGATAATTACGTCCAGTCAATGACAAAAGCAAGCAATTACATCAGAAAGTGAGTTAACAAAACTCGTTGGTTCATTTAGTATTTGTTTGCATTAATTGGACAATAACGCCACTACTCTATAGTCGGGGTTGTTCTCAATTCCACTTACTATAGAGTAGTGGTTTTATTTTTCAATTTAATACCTAATAGTGACTGAATTATAGCGGTTTTTTAATTCAGCGATAAATATGATAATCCTTGACAAACAGGCTTTTTGTTTGTAAATTCGAACATTAGTGAAAATTATAATATTGTAATTTGATTAAGTATTTACTAAAGCGAATGTAGAAAACCATGCGTCGTCAATTTCTAATTCCTTTAATGATCAGCGTCTTCGATCCTCGCGGTGTTACTGACGACAGGGCAAATTGTCTGCCGGAGAGCGTTTCATTGTCAATGCCGTCTCCGAATCCTTTTAATGCTGTGACAAGGATAGATTATGCCATGCCGCAAGCCGGTTGGGTGAATTTGACGATTTATAATGTTATGTTATGAACGACAATTATTCTTCCCAGTCAGCGACAATGTATAAGATTCTTTCAGAAATGCACGCATCAAAGTGAGTTCCCAGGCAACCTCGATTAGTGCGTGATTTCCGAAAGAATCTTATACATTGTCGTTAGGCGGGAATTTTAATTGTCGTCAATCACACATCTTCACAGAGTGGGTGCAAAGCCTTTGTGGGTGTGGCTTAGAGGGTGATACGATAATGTGACGATTTAAAAGTGTGAAAGTAGAAAAGGGGGGAATTCACAGCAGATTTAGCGGATTAAGCAGATTATGCGGATGGGGGGTTTTTGATGAGGATGTGGGTATGCGAGTGAGCGGAGGGGGGAGGGTTTGTTGCGTTGGGTTATTCTGATGAATTGGGGCTTGAAATTAGATGAGAACGTAAACCGGACAGATAGCAAAACGGGATAAGATCGCGCTCTATATAAGTGACAAGGATATACAGGATGAATAGGATGTGCATTCCCACGCTGGAGCGTGGGAACGAGTTGAAGTTGGGGGAATTCACAGCAGATTTAGCTGATTAAGCAGATTAAGAGGAAATTCACAGCAGATTTAGCAGATTAAGCAGATGAGGTGAATGAGCGAAGGGGGGAGGATTTGTTGTGTTGGATTGTTCTGATGAATCGGGGCTTGAAAACCGGCAGTAATGTAATCAAGCAGGACTTGTACTTAAAACTTGAGACTATACTCATAAGTATACCGATTCTTCGTTCAACATGTTCACCTTGTTCAGCCAGCAGTACAGAGCGGGAACCGGGAAATTGGGGGTAGGGCTATAAGAAAACCATTTATTTAACCAAACTTACTTTCTGCTGGAACAACCGATCATCCACCTTCATCTGCAGGATGTAAATTCCGGATGCCAAGTCTGAGGTCAACCACATGGTTTGATGCTGCCCGCGTGCAAAATCCCCGACACAGATAGTCTCCAAACACCGACCTTGCATATCGAAGAGGTTAATTTGCAGATGCGAATGGGATTCCAATTCAAACACAATAGTCGTCATCGCGTTGAACGGATTAGGTTTGCATGGTCGAAGGTTTGTCGTCAAAGGAATAGACGACTCGAGTAGCGAAACGTCTTCGCTAATGCCATAACCGGTCAGGGGAATCGTGATCGGTTCGCCTTCTGCAAGATGGATTGTCAGATCCGCCTCATAGCGAGCAATTTCTCTTGGTTGGAATAAAACCTGCCGCTCCCAGCTTGTTAATGGCTTGATCCATTGACCATAAGGCTCGACTTCAAATCCATCGCCATTCAGTGTGATTCCATCGATATGCAGCAGTCCTGCTTCCGATACATTCCGGATGCTTAGCAGCATGGTATCGCACTCACCCACATGAGTTTGAAAGGGAAGGTTACGATCGGTCGTAAGATTGGGTCGTGTATCGGTAATGCTCATTCTGAACCATCCAACACCAAAGCAGTCATTGATAATGATATTATCTCCGGAAGAAAATACTTCTCTGCATTGACCCGAATAGGATGGCTGACTGCCGACCAAATGCGGTTTTGTCGGATCGGCAATGTCCCATACCAGGAAACCTTGACTGCAAGTGAGGACTACCAATCCACCATCAAGAACCGTTACGCAGTATTCACCGCTACCACTCTCAACCCTGAACGCTTCTCCCCTCCCAACAAAATTCAGTTGACCTGCATCAATATCGAGGCGAAAGGTTAGTGGTAGATGGGAGGATGAAGTATCCCGCACGAAAGCGCAGACGATATCACCATAGACAGCAACGGCACGAAGATTCCGTTCAACAGAATCGCAATCTGCAAGCTGAGGATGAAACATGTCAGCCAGACTCCACAGCTCCAAGGTACGCCCTGTTTTACCAATGGCATATTCATTTGAAATGACCGATATGTCCGCGGGCAGGTCGTTAACCCTAGTTGTAACTTCCGGTCGTTCCGGATCAATCAAGTCGAATAATGCGGCAATAGATTCATAGTTGCTTATCAGCAAGTAGCGGTCTTCTATCAACTGATTGACTGGCATATTGGGCATTGTCGGAACGTATAAGTCCATGGGTAGGTCGTATAGAGGTGTAGGAGTTGCAGGCGTTGAGTAGTCAGTGACTCGCAGATAATTTTCATCTTCTCGTCCTCTCCAAACGCCTTGATAACGGTGAGTACTATAAACCAGATCGCCACGTGAGTACATCCCACCAATAGGATACCCTCCAACACTAACTAACTGAGGATAGCAACTTCTGTAAACAGCTTCAAATGGTCCCGTCAAATCCCATCGGAATCGAGCAGCAATCGACTGCAGGTAAAGCCTGGTTCCGTTCAGAACAGCAGTGTCAAATCTAGTTAATGGTGCAACGATTTCACCCACCACCCTCATCCGTTCTGGATCCCGAACATTAACTGCCTGTAATCTCTCTTGTGTTGAGTAACTAAATAATGGTATTGTTAGAAAGAGAACGTCACCCTCACGAGCGAAAAGTTCACGTTTTAACCGGTTGTCGTCATCATCAAGTAACTCTATTTGACCAGCCACGTAAGGGCGCCTGGGATTAGAAATATCAACGACTTGGAGTATCGCGCCGTAGAGTCGTCCGCCACGTTCCGAATAGGGCGACAGGAAGAGCTGGTGTCCGTTAATCCAATAGTTGCCGGTCATGCGATAAACACCGCAACTGAGCGTACCGCAAAGTTGCGTTAGTTGATTGGGTGGATCGAAGTCATAAAGAATAAGGTGGTGTTCAATACTAATAGCTGCAATTAACGTATCTTGAATGGCGATGCTACGGTGTTCAGGAAAATTACCAGTCCGCTCCATCCGTTCACCAGATATATCTACAATCGCCCCCCCGCCAAAGAGATAATTATCGTTGAATCCCACGAAAGATGTACTTCGCCATTGGTCGATAGTGTCGATCACGCGCGGATTTACAGGATCTTCAAGGTCATAGCGCGTAAGAGAGTTTCTACCCTGATAGAAAAGATAACCGTGATATATCCAGAATCTATCATTATTTGATCCGGTCTCCCATTCACGGACAACAACGGGCTACCGTGGATTACGTACATCGATGATATAGACGTCAAATGAATCCACACCGGCAGGTGTGTCGGCTCGAATATAGCAGTATCCCTCATTAAGAGCAATCCACCGGGTGTTCGAAGTAGTGCTATTAGACGGTTCATTATAGTGGAGTGGTAAAAAGGCGATCTCGGTCATATTAGCTGGATTGGATACATCGATAATCTGTAAGCCCATGCGATTATTACCATAGAGTACGCCATCCTCAATCACACCAATGGGTATCTTCTGCCGAATGGGGTAATTGACCAGTTCGACATTCTCACCCCATTCTGCCTGAACCAGGGAAGAATGAACGAAGCAAAGTATTAGAATCCATAGCAGGAATAAATAATAAATATCCCTTAGTTGACAGCCTCTCGAATAATTAATAGTTCTCATTGGCTACCTCACTTCTGCAGAATGATTCGAATGCTGGAACCATCTTTCGCTCCGCCCACTCTGGCAATATAGGTTCCGGATGGGATATTACCGGCATCCCATTGTAGGAAGCTATCACCGCGAATGTAAGGCGCACGATGCACTAAATGTCCAAAGATATCGTATATTTTCAGTGCTCCCCCATTTGAGGGAGCCGACTGAAAGTAAAAGTTGAATCTCGCGTTTGCAGGATTGGGAAAGACTGTGAACGAGGGTACGGCAGGAGTTAATTGCTTTTTACCGGGAGTCTTGATTCTTAAGGCTTGAGCTGCATCGTAGATACCGATTCCGATGCCGTCGGCGACATAAACCAATTCGTGGTTATGATCCAGAAACAATCCTTGCGCATCACCGTGTGTGTTGTAAAAACCTACCACGTGCATTGAATTTAAATCGGCAATATTAAGGATCATCAATCCATACTCACCACAAGCGAGATAGGCGTGATTGCCATTTACAATGACATCCCTGACCGGCGCTTCGGGATCGAAACGGGTTATTTCAACCGGATCATCGCGCGTCGAGATATCATATACAAGTAATCCAGCTTCACCAATTGCATAATAAAGCAATGTGTCCGTGAGCCAGAGTCCGAACCCACCCGAATGAGGGTTGATATTAATATAATTCACATGGATCAGATTAGTCGGATCCTCAACATTCATCACCTGAAGCCCTCTATATGAATCAGCAAGATAGCCAATGTCTTCGGCAGCGACAAAATCGTTATGATAACCGCTTACGCCTGACCGTCCAAGTTCAGTGGTTTCTTCGGGATCGGTGATGTCATATACTCGCAGTCCTCCATTGATTGCGCAAGTATATGCTCGCGTGCCATCTACGAATACATCGCGATTGCTGCCGTTCCCTCTTAAATTAATAATCCGTTCCGGAGCTGCCGGGAGGCTCAGATCCGCAACATTAAAGGTGATCTCACCTGCATAGTAGGCGTAGTTCCCAACTATGTCAAGATCCCGGACGGTGCCACCGAAGAAATTAAGAATCTGTATCTCTTCAAGATTCGAATAATTCATAATAATCATCCCGTCTTCAATCTTGGAAGCGTAAACAAGGGAATCGACCACGACGAGGTTACTTAACTCACCTTTGCTGTTGAATTCACCAACCGGGCGTATGTTACCTCGAATGTCTGTCAAATCAGCAGTGTAAAATCCGTTGAAACCAGCCGACAAGCAGATAATGTTATCAACCAATGCAATACCGCGAATCCTGTCCCCGGGCGAAGCACGAAAAAAACTCAAATGTGTTGGATTTCGCGGATCGGATACGTTAAGTATGCGCATATAGCAACCAGATGTTATGCAGGCGAGGGTGTCTTGGACTTCGACATCGTAGGGGATTTGATCTTGTGCGAAGCGCGAAAGCACTTCCGGTTCTTCCGGATCGGAAACATCGACGATTACCAAGCCAATCGCCCCGGATATTAGATAAGCCAGATTTTCCTGGGCGAATACTCGATCTACCGTTCCGCCGACATCGCAAGTCGCGAGCAATTCCGGTGTGGTTGGATCATGAACATCGACAATCTGGAGCCCAGTTCGACCATCTGCAAGGTAGGCGATATCATTCTCGATGAATAAACCTCGCAATTCCCCCGGTGTGTCGATGCCCGTCACTTCCTCAGGCTCAGCCGGGTCGCTCACGTCTAAAATTATAAGTCCGTCGCGGAAAGCAGCAAGGAAAGCATAATTATTTCGTACCTGCACATCGTGGACGACATCATAATTTCTATAATGCCTGTCTCTTAAGGGTTGTCGTGGATTTGAAACGTCGATGATAACAAAGCCTTGTTGCCCCGCCGCAGCATAAACGCGTCCATTTGCAATCGTAATCCTGGTGAGTGATAGCGACAAGTCCTGCCAATAACCCACGAAAACAGGATTATCAGGAGAAGCGAAACTTAGAATCTGCAGACCGGAAAAGCCGGTGGCAATGTAGGCGAGGCTGTCTTCTGCTGCGACATCGTAAGCGAAATCCCACATCGTCCGGATATAACTTATTTGCTCAATGCCGGTATGCTGTTGCGCGTATGTCAATCCTGTGAACAGAATCGCAAGGAGAAGTAATAAAATCAAACCGACATGTCGAGTATATCTGCGTATTGATAATTTCATACTTTTCTGCTCCTTACAGTTATTGAATGAAAACAGATTCTATGTTAATCAGCAACCGTATTAAAAAAGGTGATAGCGGTTGAATTGAGGTTTGAATTACTGAAAACGCAGGGTGAGGACACCATGCGGCACGCGGAGTGTGCTATCCCATAGTGCTACAATTGAGACTATGGGCGTAATGTAAGGTTTAAGAGCTTGTTTGTCAAGGGGTTTTGTATGATAAATTGTTTGATTGTTGGATTGTTGAACCACAGATTACACAGATTGCACAGATATTTTTGACAGGATAACAGGATTTACAGGATTGTTTTACAACAGAGCGCAGATTAAAGATGAAGTAAGGAAGAAAATTGTTTCATTGTTGGATTGTTAAATTGTTATTTTCAGGATTGCTGACTTACACATCTGGATTCCCAATCAAGTTGGGAATGAGGAAAACTGGGAAGATAACTCGTTCCCACGCTCCAGCGTTGGAATGTATAGGGCTATTTGAGGTATAACTAAACGGTAAGGTATGCGTTCCCACGCTCCAGCGTGGGAACGAGATTAGCAATCCTAAGGGGTTGAATAAACAGGGAAATATGGGGACAGTATACCTATTTTGACTGTTTATCTATTAAAGAATATTCATAAAATAGGTATACTGTCCCCATATTTCCAACTATATAATCCCCAACGCCCCCTTCTTAACCCAGCCAAGCCTGTCCTTCCCCGCAGACACTTCGTACCATCCTTCCAATTCGCGGAATACTCTGACTTTGGTGCCTTCGTGCAGGGTGAACAGCAGCTTGCCGGTGCCTTGTGCGGGGGCGCTTAGGACTTCGGCTTCGTTTATCAGTAGAATCCCCTCGCGTTGAGTCAGATCGTCGCGGGCTTTTAGGGTTAATAGTGAGAGGTCGAAAATTAGTAATATCAGCAGGATCCAGACCGGCAGGAGTATCCATTTTTTGATGGTAATGTTCTTTATAAGCCATCTTCGCAACGCAATTAATCCGAACATCAGGATGCAGAAACCGATACTGAGGTATGAAAGAGCAGCGCTTGAGAATCGGGCGCGCAGCCGGTCGAGCCAATCCCATACCGGCAGATTCACCGATTCGTCAAGTTTGTCCACTAACCTCGACCTTGCAATTTGCAGGTTGGCTGAAAGGTCGTCGTCTTCGCCCATCAGTCTGGCTGCCTTTTCCCAGTAGAGGATTGCCTTTCCGAGTACTCCGGTCTTGAAATATGCGTTGCCCATATTGTAATAGAGAGCACTGCCCTGGTAACCGGATGTTTCGATCTGCTGCCAATGCTTGAGAGCTGTGCCCCAGTCGCCGTCAAGATAGGCTTTGCTGCCGGCTTGGAAAAGGAGGTCCTGGTTGCCTGCGGACAGAGTGGGGGGGAGGATGAAGATGGATAATAGGAGTAGGATTGATAGGAAGGGGATTGACAGACAGGAATGTCTATCCCATCCGGAACTGGTTAATAATCTGGTTCGCGTAGAGGACGATTTATAGAATCCCATAGAGCTCGGGCTCAGCAAGCTGGCCCCTACGCGGTATAGGTATGTTTTGGTTATTGCAACAAATGAGGTTTCGTTTTTACTTAATCGTTTCATCGCAGCTTCTCCAGTTGTTCAGATGCTTCTTTGAAACGATCTAATAATGTTTCTGTAGTCTGCACGTCAAGCTCGGCACTGCTGAATTTAATGCGGTCAGATTCGTTAATTGTGGCGATAATCTCATTAACGAATTCATCTTTTACGTTGAGTTTCGTAGTTGTTGCGTCAGGTGTTAACACCTGACGCAACTTGTCTCTGATAGTGTCACTGGTCAGTCCAGCAGTGGGCGTGGCGATAATTGCACCTGTAAATTCCATCAAACCCTGACCGGCTATTTCTATTGCCTGACCGAGATTGCCGCGCTTTGCTTCTTTCTTTGCTTCAATAAGATTCTTGCGCATCATTTCCGGCGCTTTCCGGCGTCTTAGGGCTGCAGGGTCGGACAATCGTTTGATTATTACCGCTTCCGTTCCGAGTCCCAGCAGAAATAACAACGGTGCAGCTCCCAGGGCAAGGTAGAACCATATCGAATTGTAGATGGGAGTTACTGTAGCGGTCAGAGGAGCGCTGAGTTCTTTGATAAAGCGGATGTCACTGTCCAACAAAGCCACGTCCAATCTTTCCGTCCAGCCGCCTCCGGCAATGTCGTCTTCCGATGGTGTGACGGTCAACGTTATTCCTCCGTCCCTGACAGTTTTGTATTTTTTCAATGTTGGGTCGAAGTAGCTGAATTTGACAGGCTCCATATCGAAAGCGCCAGACCTGCGGGGGATAACCAGATACGTGAAGCTCTTTTTTCCCTTCATTTCGTTGCCGGATAAGGTGATTTTCTCATCGACCGTAGGATCAAATTGTTCGAAGCCGGAGGGCAGCTTAAGTTTTGGTGCGTCGATGGACTTCAGATAGCCGTTGCCACGGATTGTTACCTTGACTGTTAAGGCGTCATGCTGTGCAAGTTGTCGTTTGTCATAGTCAACTTTAAGCCTGAATTTACCAACATCTCCTTTGAAATTAACCGGACGTTTCCGTTTCGGAAGATCGAGCACGGTCAGCGTCAACGGATCACAGGATACGCTCCTGTTCTCCCGTTGAGTGCGTGAGAAGAATGAATCGAAAATATCGCGCGACTGCCGTCGTCTGCTAGAGGGTAATTCCACCGTGCAATCAAGTATCAACGGCTCTAGTGTAAGTTTGCCTGTACGGGTGGGGAAGAGTCCTATCTTGCGCATCACGGCAACCTTGTAGGGCTGCCCGCGCACGGTTACATCCTGTAGAGTGGGTCGACTGGGCGTTGAGAACTCCTCCTGCCAGAACCCACGCGCCTTTGGCAGTTTGGCATATTCAAAACCGACGATGTTAACGCGAAGATAAAGACGGTAGGTTACTAATACCATCTCCTGTTTGTAAGCAGTGTCCTTGTCGGCAGTTGCAGTCAGGAACAGGTCGGGAAGTGATTTCTTTGGGACGGATTTGTTATCTTTTGACTTTCTTTTCTGAGTTGTTATTGGAGATGAACCGGATTGGCGAACTTGTATTGCAATAGCGTTGCTTCGATAAATTTTGCGTTTGCTTTTCGCTTTGGCTTTTCCGATAGTGAAGGTTCCGGGCTTCAATGCTCTTAAGACATAAGTCAAGGTTTTGGAGTGAGAAACTTTCCCGTTTATCATCTGGAAGCTTGTGCTTGAGGATGGTCCCATTACGATGTCGAAGCCTTCGAAATCGGGCGGCTGAGCGTCAGGCAGCGATGTTCCGCCGGATATGGTCAGGGTGTAGGTGAACCGGCTGCCTACTGTGGGATTAGGATTGTCTACCTCGGCTGTTAGTTCGACTTTTGCGGCATATAGAGGGTGCGTTATGAATGTGATGAATAAAAGGATTATCAGTAGAATGGACGCTCTTGTCTGTCTTTTTTTGCTAACAGGGATAGATTTGCGCCGTCCTACTGGAAAGATGTTTCTTATTCCTTGCAACATCACCAATCCTTCTCCACGCGTTTTGGCTGCCCGAATTGACGCTGCAATTTCTCTTTTTGCGCTTCCTGTTCGTCGTTTTCCATTGCCTGTAAGAGCTGTAATGCTTCTTCAGGGGTCATGTCGCTTTGCTTCTCTGATTGCTGGGGTTGTTGTTGCTCGTTTGATGTGGAATCCTCATTTGCCTGCTGAGGTTGCTGCTGCTCTTGTTTTGTTGAGTCGCTTTCCTGGGGTTGCGGTTTTTGTTGTTGCTGTTGTTGAGTTGAATCTCCCTGTTGTGATTGTTGCTGCTGTTGCTGCATTTGTTTCATCAGCAATGCTAATTCGAGGTTGTGTTTTGTGTCGGAGTCGTTGTGATTTAGATATAGAGCGTTTTTATAAGACTGTACAGCCTTCTCCATATCGCCGGACTTGAACATTGCATTGCCGAGGTTGTACCAGGCATCTGCGGCAGCCTCTTTATTATCAGTTGCTGCTGATTGCGCGAATGCTCCGGAAGCTTTTTCAAAGTCCTCCATCTTATATAATGCCGTGCCTGCGTTGTATTTCAATTCCTGCCTATCGGGAGCGGCTTCCATACCGGCGAGGAATTCTGCGAGCGCTTTGTCGTACTCTTCGTTTTTGTAGTGTTCTATGCCTTTTTTGGCGGTTTTGCGGGGGCTGTCGGCGATAGCGAGAGAATAGGGTATAGATAGAAATATAAGGATTAATGTGACAGACAGGAATGTCTGTCCTACCCGGTGTTTCATTTTTTCCTCCGTCTGCCGGTTGGTATTATTTCTCCGATTACTACGAGTAAAAATGCCGCTGCAAGGGGCCACTGGAAGCGATGTTCAAAATCGGTGTATTCCTTTGCTTCGAATTGTTCTTTGTCCAGTCCGGCTACCTGTTTGTATATTTTGTTGAATTCTCCTCCAATACTTGTTGCACGATAGAACTCGCCACCCGTTATTCTGGCTATATCGGTGAGCAGTTTCTCATTGAGCCTTGAAATGACCGTTCCACCGCTCTTTTCCTTTTTGTATCCGGTTACTTTTCCGCGTTCGTTTTTGATCGGGACAGGTCCACCGGATGGAGAAGCCATACCGACGGTGTAAATGATTACGCTCTCTTTAGCTGCCTCTTTTGCAGCTTCAATAGCTCCCTCTTCGTGATCCTCGCCATCGCTAATCAGGATGATGATTTTCTGTGCTTTGCCCTCTTCACGAAAAGCCCGGCGCGCTTGATTGATAGCAGCGGAGATTGAAGTGCCCGGTTGAGGGATCATCCCCGGTTCGAGAGCGTGGAGGATGGAATTTACGGCGGCGTAATCCAGAGTCAACGGTACTTGAACAAAAGCGACTCCAGCAAACGGAACCAGCGCCACCCTGTCACCGCGCAGTTTCCCCAGGAACTTGACGATTTCGTGCTGAGCCTTCATCATTCGATTAGGGGTGATGTCTTCCGCCAGCATAGATTCCGATACATCGACAGCAATAGCAATATCGCTGCCTTCACGGATTACTTCTATCATCCTTGTGCCGACTTGCGGACCGGATGCGGAAAATATCAACAGCATAATAGCAAAAAGTATAAGTATTCGCCTTATGAGCTTCCTGCCAGGCGCTCGATTTGGCAGAGCGGCGTCCCACAGCTTCTCTTTTGCCCAAGTGTGCATAGTCTTGATCTGCCACCTGTATTCCCACCAGATCAGAAGCGATAGTAATGGAATGCACCAAAGAAAATAAAGGTATTCCGGATGTGCGAATCTTATCATACAATACCTCGCAGTATCGTTGCCGATAAAATTACACTAAATACCAGCAAGATCAAAGCAATACTAATCCACGAGTAAAACAGTTCGGAATAGCGTCGATATGCGCGGACTTCGATTTTGGTCTTTTCCATCCGATCAATCTCAGTGAATATCTTCCTAAGCTTATCATTGTTTGTAGCGCGGAAGTATTTGCCTCCGGTTGAGGCGGCGATTTCTTTCAGTAAGTCCTCGTCAATGGATACCCTGACGTTCTGTATTCGTGTACGACCAAACATATCACGCGCTGGATATGGCGCTGTGCCTCGGCTGCCTACTCCGATAGTGTAGACACTTACTCCCAAAGCTTCGGCAGCTTCAGCAGCGGTTGTCGGCGGCAGTCCGAAGTTGTTCTCGCCGTCGGTCATCAATATTACAACTTTAGACTTCGATTCGCTTGCTTTAAGCCGGTTCAGAGCTGCTCCGAGAGCCTGCCCGATGGCGGTATTATCAGGGTCGGCAAGTCCTATTTCAACACCGTCGAGCAGTTCCAACAATATGCTATGATCTATTGTCAGAGGACATTGCGTAAAGGCTTGCTTGGCGAATAACACGATAGCGATGCGGTCATCCGGGCGTTCTCTGATGAACTCGGCAGCTACGTCTTTAGCCGCACCAACCCGGTCCGGCGTAAAGTCCCGCGCCAGCATGCTGGATGAGATGTCAATAACAAGCACAATGTCGATACCTTCGGTGTGAATATCCTCGCCCTCGTGAACGTCTTGAGGTCGGGCAATGGCTATGACCATCAGTAAAAGGGCTGCAAGCGTAGTTATTGTCGGTAAAAAGCGAATATAGCGTTTGTAATCGGTTTTTACGACCTTGCGAGCCACTTCGAGTGCGGTGAAAGTAATCGCCGGACGCCGTTGACGCCTCCGATTAAAGTATATCCATAATAAAGGGATTACTACTATTGCCAGAATAAAGTACAAAGGATCAGCAAATCGAGGCATTATGCTTCAACCTCCTGTTCTTTTGCGACAGTAATAGATTCCACATACGGTTTAGTGGCTTCAACGTACTTGAATGCTGTATCCAGGCTCTTCTCGTTTTGGTGAGGATCGGTTTTGTATTTAGCAAATTTCACCAGGTCCGCATCTTCCAATATTCTCTTGACCTTTTTCAACCACTCCCTGTCTTTAGCCCACCGTCTCTCGATCTCCAACAGTTCATAAGTCGTCATTTCCGGAGCGTTGATATCATATCGACCGCCTATATATTCCTTGACGATATCAGTCAATTCGCTATGATATTTCTTTAGATAGCCATCCTGCCAGAATTTTTTAATTCTAAGTTCTTCCAATCGTTTTAATGCAATCACATGAGCTGGTGTGGGAGGGGGCGTCCAGGGTATAATATCGCCTTTCCTGATTTTATAGCGTCTCCATAGATAATAAGCCGCAATCCCGATAATCAATAGCGCCAAACCGATATAGATAAACGGCAGCAAATCGTGCAGCGTCCATGCAAGCTTCATAGGTGGGTGAATGTCACGAATATCGGCTGTGCTGTCTGCTGGGTTTATGACGCTTACGACTTCAATTTCGCCTGGGTTTACAAATATAGTATCATTATTATTTTCACTGGTGATGATGATAGGAATGTCGGTTAGTTCAAACTGCCCGGGTTCAAAGATGGATAAAGTGTACCTGATTGTATGTTCGGTTTTGCCTGTTTTAACGGTATCAGCATTGATGATTTCTGCCGGTTTGAGTTCCTCTGGTCCTGGCCATATAACGGAAGCATCTTCAGGAATTGACAACGAGATTGACAATTCAATTGGATCGCCGATGGTGATCCTGTTAGGCTGCATTTCAACGCCGACTTGTGCGAAGGTGACGTTGGAAAGAATAAGAATTAACCACAAAGACACAAAGGCACAAAGTATGCATCTGGTGGGTAGGACAGACATTCTTGTTTGTCGGTTGTCATCGTCGGACAAGAGTGTCCAACCTACTGGAATCTTTGACAAGACAGACAAGAGTGTCCAACCTACTGGAATCCTTGACAAGACAGACAGGAATGTCTGTCCTACCCGGGATGATAGTTCTCTCATTTTCGTCTCTCCCGGCTGCGGAAAAACTTAATCAGCGGCATCAAATACGGCTTGTCAATCGGTAGTTCGATCCGGTCAATGCTGGTGGATTTGAAGAATGTATCGCGCATTTCGGCAGTTTTTGCTGATTCAGCAATGAACGATTTTCGGAAAGTAGCGGAAGATGTGTTCACCCACAGGATTTCGTCTGTTTCCGGGTCTTTTAAGGGAATTAAACCAGCGGATGGTATTTCACGTTCTCGTGGGTCGAAGAGTTCCATAGCAATGAGATCATGCTTGCGTCCGGCAACCCGAACAGCCTTTTCGTAATCTTTATCAGCAAAGTCACTAAGTAGGAATAGCACCGATTTCTTGTTTAAGGCGTGTAAAGCATATTCAACGGCTTTGCTGACGGAAGTGCCGCGAGACTGAGGTTGAAATGCAAGCACATCCCTTATTAAGCGCAGCACGTGTCTCCGTCCCTTCTTGGCGGCGACAAAGTGTTCCACATGATCGGTAAAAAGCAGCAATCCAACTTTGTCGTTGTTAGTCAGAGCGCAGAGGGCGAGCAGGGCGGTTAATTCGGCGGCAACCTCACGTTTCATCGACTCTATAGTCCCGTAAGCATTGGAAGCTGAGACGTCCACCAAGAGCATAACAGTGAGTTCACGTTCCTCCTTGTATATCTTGACGTAAGGAAACTCCATCCGTGCCGTTACGTTCCAATCGATGTTGCGCACGTCGTCACCGGGGAAATACTGGCGAACTTCAGCGAAGTCCATTCCCTGTCCTTTGAAGACGGAATGATACTGCCCTCCGAAGACATCGTGTACCTGAAGGCGAGTGCGCAGTTCCAGCAACTTGACCTTTCGCAAAAGTTCTCGCGATATGGGAGGGGATGTGTCGTTTTTATTGCTTATTGGCATAATTCCACTGAAAAATAGTAGAAGCGACACTCTTGTCGCTTGAACTTTCGTATTTTAAAGACATTACTCTTGTCGCTTGAACCTTCGTATTTCAAAGACATTACACAAGCGACAAGAGTGTCGCTTCTACTATTTTCATACTTTATGGTACCTCGATATGATCGAAAATATCCCTAATTACGTCATCCGAAGTTATCTCATCCGCTTCAGCCTCGAAAGTTACCATAACCCGATGGCGTAATACTTCATAACCAATAGCGCGTATGTCTTCCGGAGTAACGTAACCGCGGTGACGCAGGAATGCGTGAGCGCGAGCTGCTTTTACCAAATATATCGAAGCGCGTGGAGAAGCGCCGTAACGGATCAAGTGTGCTAAATTATCCAGATTGAACCGTCCGGGTTTACGTGTAGCAATGACCACGTCCAGAATGTAGTTCTCTATCTTTTCATCCAGATAGATCCGTTCCATTAGCTTGCGAGCATTCCGGATTCTTTCCGGTTTGATTATCGGATTAATTGCTGCTGCATCAGAGCTGTCACCGCGGCGCATAATATCCAGTTCCTCCTCACGTTCCGGGTAGTCAATGACTACTTTGAACATAAAACGATCAACCTGCGCTTCCGGGAGCGGGTATGTGCCTTCCTGTTCGATAGGGTTCTGAGTGGCGAGCACCAGAAACGGTTCGTCTAACTTGTAAGTAGTATCTCCAATAGTAACCTGACGTTCCTGCATAGCTTCGAGTAGGGCAGATTGCACCTTTGCCGGAGCGCGGTTTATTTCATCTGCCAGGATGAAGTTAGCAAAGATAGGACCTTTTTTTACCTGGAAGGTTCCCTTTTGTTGATTATATATAAGCGTTCCTATCAGGTCAGCGGGAAGCAGGTCGGGTGTAAACTGGATGCGGTGAAAGTCAGCGTCTATTGCTTTGGCGAGGGATTTCACTGCGGTGGTCTTTGCCAGTCCCGGTACACCCTCCAACAGGATGTGACCATCTGCGAGCAGCCCTATCAGCAGTCTTTCGACCATTTTACGCTGACCGATGATGACTTTGCCGATTTCCTGCCTTAGCTCTTCGAGGAATGCTCCCTCCTGTTCAACTTCAGCCGTTAGAGCTGTTATCTCCTCGTGGTTCATTAAATATGTCATATAAATTAAATCTGTTTGTTTGTTTTAGTTTGGAGTTCAAAGTTCAGAGTTCAACCTTCAGGTTGTTTTAGGTTTAGAGTCCAGCCTTTAGGCTGTTTTGAGCTTAGAATTCACACCGATATAACAGGAAGGAAAACAGCCTAAAGGCTGGACTCTGAACTTTGAACATAAAAATATAAATTAAAACGCAAAAGTACCAAATAAAGTTCCAAGTTTGTGAATCTTAAAGATAAATTCGTATATTTTATAATTAGAATCTTTTAATTAGGTTATGCCTTAAGCTCAACCGGAGTAGCGAAGCTTGCTGCGCGTCCCCTTAATTATAGCTGCGATCTTGCACGATGGCGCACGCATGTCTGCATGCAAGCGCGCAGCAAGCTGCGCTACTCCGGTTGAGCTTAAGGCATAAACGATCTTTTAATATAACAATTCAAAGATGATTGGCAATACCAACATACCTAATCCTGAAACAGATAAACCGGAAATTGATGGGAAACCTCGCAAAGTGCTCCGTAAAATTGAGATTCGGATACCGCTCGGGAAAGAACCAGAGCGTCTTGATATCTTTTTAGCCCGTCAGGTTGGTGAATTAACCCGTTCGCGCGCTCAGATGATGATTAACGAAGGAGCGATTACTATAAATGGATCAACAGTAAAAACATCACACAAGGTTCGTCCTGATGAACTAATTAAACTGGAAGTGCTCTCGCGACCGCCACTTGATTTAGAAGCTGAAGATATTCCGCTTGATATTGTATGGGAGGATAAATGGTTGGTTGTGATAAATAAACCGGCGGGTATGGTAGTACATCCGGCATGCGGAAATAGATCGGGAACGCTGGTGAATGCACTACTGCATCATTATGGTGAGTTGGCGAAAACTGATGATCCGGAGCGTCCTGGTGTAGTACATAGACTTGATAAGGAAACATCGGGATTATTAGTGGTTTGCAAGCGCGATCCAGCGCTATCCAGATTAGCGGATCAATTCCGCAAGCATACCGTTAAGCGGGAGTATAGAGCGATAACCTGGTGGCAGATGCCAAAATGGGAGGGGTTGATCGATAAGCCGATAGGTCGTGATCCGCGCGACCGCAGGAAGTATACTATCAGATCCGACGGAAAACCAGCCCGTACACATTGGGAACTACTTGAAAAATATGAATATTTGAACTATATTAGTATACGATTGGAAACCGGTCGAACGCACCAGATAAGAGTACACACATTAAGCGAAGAACATCCTATCTTCGGTGATCCTGACTATAGCGGTCGCAACCGTCAATTAGGCAGGTTGACATCGGGGCAACGCCGTAAAGTAGCTGGATATTTTGAGAAGATAACCCGACAGATGCTGCACGCAAAAACACTCGGATTCAAGCATCCCATTACAAGGCGGGATGTATATTTTGAAAGTGAGTTGCCTGAAGATTTTGCCTGGTTATTGTCAGAGTTACGGAAGGATGGGGTAATGAGAAAGCGGTTAGTTGTAGAATGACTTATTAGTGCGAAAGTACGAAAGTTAAGTATTCACACTTTTTTTAATAGTGGATAAACAATGAAAATCGGAACTCGCGGTAGCACACTGGCGATGATACAGACAAAATCAATTGCTGATATCATCGTCAAAGAAATGAATATCAAAACGGATATTGTTGTCATTAGTACTCAAGGCGACAGGATGGTTGACCGTCCTTTTCACGATCTTGAGGGGCGTGGTTATTTCACTAAAGAGATTGAAGATGCGTTACTCAGATGTGAGATCGATGCTGCCGTTCATTCATTCAAGGATGTGCCATCGGAGTCACCTGAAGGCTTGGTAATCGTTGCAGTTACCGAACGTGAAGATCCATCGGATTTGCTTGTTATTCGTTCGGAATCCTACTCCGCTTTCAACCGCAGTGAATTGACAGCGGAGTCGAGCTATCAACCACGGTGGGTTGACAGCGGGAGGGATCGGAGAGTTGATGACAGGAAGATGAATATTCCTTTGCATTCAGGCGCTATAATCGGCACAAGCGCCGTTCGTCGCCAAGTTCAGATTAAAGCGATACGTCCTTACCTGGAAGTTAAAGACCTACGCGGAAACGTGCCTACTCGCTTGCATAAACTTGCAGATGGTCAGTACGATGCGATCTTTCTCGCAACCGCCGGTGTGAACCGCTTACAGATCGACCTGTCAGAATTCAAGGTTTTCAAATTCGATCCAGTGTTTTTCATCCCATCACCCGGTCAAGGCGGTCTAGCAGTACAGATGCGGGAAAACGATCCTCTCTTCAATAGATTACGTATACTATTACATCACGATGCTACAGGACAAGCAACGTCATTGGAAAGGGATGTAATGGCTCGCTTCGGTGGAGGCTGCGGGTTGCCGTTAGGTGTGTATGCAAAACCTGTTGAAGAGAACTGGGAAGTTTATGGTTTCTGGGGGCAGGACACAAACAATCCTGTATGGGGAGCCGTATCAGGTAAATATGCGGATGGTCTATCAGAAGAATTATATAACAAGCTAACAGAGTAAACGCTATGTCGTGGGTGACTCAAACAAGTATAAAAAATGGTATCTCTGGTTGATTACTTTGGAGTGCGCAAGCCACGCTTGCGTTTTGGTAGTGATTATGTGCAGTGTTAACAGCGCAAGCATGGCTTGCGCACTCCAAAGTATTTAATACATGAGAGATAATTCTATTTTTCAAGAGAATTCGCAGGCGGGGACGCCTACGCTATTACAATCTGTCTTACAAGGTATAACAATGAGATTTGAAAAAAACACGGTTCACAATTTCTTTATTATAATTTCCTTACTTATCGTATCTAATATTGATGCAGTTATGAAGATGCCCGAAAACGCTGCGCTATATCTCGCTCCACCTGAAATCAATTATCTTTTAGGTGAAGTTTCAAAGACCACAGATGTTTGGTCACCGGAATCAAGTAGAAATGCAGCTATAATCAACTGGCAGAGTTATCGTTATACAGGTAGTAAATCTATTGCTATGGCAACGGGCTCACCATTCCAAATTACTGATGGTGTATCAAACGAAAATAGATTTAAACAAGATGTTTTGACTTTCATACTTAATCATACTCAAGAACTTGGCTGGGGAAATTCCGATCCGGCACTGGTATCGGTTAAATCCGTAAAGGGTATAAACGTTGTTTACCTGCAACAACAAATCAATGGTGTTCCAGTATACGGCAGCTATTCTGTATTGAGTATAACAAGTGAAGGTAAGTTAGCGATGTTGAAATCGCGCGGTTTCGGTTCAGATGCAGTTGGAGCGTTTTCTTTGAGTGAAGAGCAGGTAATATCTCTTGCTCGAAAAGCTGTGAATGTTACTGATGGTGATAATCAAGTTCGACAGATATATCTACCCCTGAGTAATAAAGGCAGGATTCAAATACGAGCCTGTTACGAAGTAATCCTCTCTCCATCCGAACCAAGCTTCCAACCGGCGCTGTTTATTGCCGGTGATTCAGGTGACATATTAGCGATGGAAAACCGGGTGCTTTATGACCGTCTTGAAGGTAGTATCACCGGAAGATACAAACCGCTTTACAGCAATGACCGGTCGGTT
The DNA here is from genome assembly GCA_030765125.1 of Candidatus Hatepunaea meridiana. GTDB lineage: Bacteria > Electryoneota > AABM5-125-24 > Hatepunaeales > Hatepunaeaceae > Hatepunaea > Hatepunaea meridiana. Next base: position 10,170 of record JAVCDD010000224.1, on the reverse strand, counting down.
ACAGCGCCTTTCCCGGATGAATTGCTGCAAGTGCAGAGATATGACGAAACCTTCACCAATACCGGAGGTGAGTTTGAACTTGACGTCAACCAGGGATTGTTGCCCTTGCGACTGAATACCGAATTGACCGGACGATATGTGAACGTGGATTATGAAGACGGTGAAGATGCTAATATTACAGTAAATATCAATAACCTTGAACCATTAAGGATAAGCTGGTATGAAATAAACGCACGTGATGATGAGCGCTCACTCTATTATCACGTCAATTTCATTCATAGTTTCTGGAAATGGTTGGATCCTGAATTTGACTATCTTGATTATCCGTTGCTGGCTACGTGTATGTACGGCGACAATTATGATAATGCTTTCAGCAGTGGACGGGGTTTATTCTTCGGAGGTGGAAATGAAATGGGTAATTTCGCTTTGTATGCAGATATAGTTTACCACGAATACGGTCACTCTGTAACCAGAGGAATCTATCCGTGGGAAATACTGCCTTACGAAGGTGAATCAGGCGCTTTGAATGAAGCCTGGTCGGATTATTTTCCCTGCTCGATTACGGATGAGCCATATATGGGCGAGGGAGGACTCAGAGGGAACGGTTACATCAGGCATCTTGATAACGATCTTGTTTATCCTGAAGATCTGCGCGGTGAGGTGCATCTCGATAGCCGCATCATCTCAGCGGCATTGTGGCATACGCGGCAGGTTCTCGGTCGTGAAATTACGGATCCTCTGTTTCACTTTGCACGTTATGAGTTAGGGAATGATTTCATAACTCATTTCACAGATATTTTGCTTACAGACGATAATGACGACGATATTACTAATGGAACGCCACATTACCGGGTGTTATACGAGCAGTTCGGCAGGCACGGCATCGGACCGGGAATTCACCCAAAATTAATTTTTGATCGAATTGATCTCTTTGACGATAATAATGAGGGTGCTGATGGTGATAACGACAAGCTCTGGGAACCGGGTGAGACAATCCGCATCGAAGTAGATCTCTATCGAGATGGTACGTTATACCCGCCACCCGCAGAGGACGTTCAGGTTAGAATCTGGTCTGATCATAATAGTATAACGTTTGAACAGGATATGATACGTTTTGGTGATATGCGGGTTGGAGATAGAAGGGAAGGCGCTGAAGCGCTGCTTTTTCATATTAATGAAGATGCGCCGCTTAGCTTTGCTAATCTTAACATAATGATCTGGGAGAATCAGGACATCAACCGAATTGAAACCTTACGTATTCCATTGGGTAGTCCCGGATTACTTCTCGTCAAGGACGGTAATGAAGGGAAAGATCGTTCAGAATATTATACAACTGCTCTCGATGAATTAGGTCAGGTTTACTATAGATTTGATAACGCAGAACCGATTATACCGTTACGGGACAGGCTTGATGATTTCCATACGATACTGTGGTTTTCCGGAGACGCTAAAGAGGGTATTTTAAATGCTGGAGACCGAGCTGTATTGGCTGATTTTCTGACAGATGGTGGTAATCTGCTCATGACGGGGCAGTCATTGGGGAGCAGTCCCGGCGCTGAGTGGTTTTTTAATGAATACCTTGGCGTCCGTCATGAGATTGATTCCTTGCATCAGGTCTGGTTAGAAGGAGTTGAAAATGATCCGGTTGGTAATGGTCTTCAATTGCTCATATTGGGATCCGGCGGTGCGAACAATCAATTCCGACCGGCAGCGATCAGTGCAATTGAACCGGCAGTTGAAGTCTATCATTGGACGCGTTTAGACGATCAACCGGCAGCAGGCGTTCGTCGGCAGGACACTGAAACAGGATCACGAACGATATACTTTGCGTTTGGTGTTGAAGCTGTCGGTGGGCATGGCTACACGGCAACGCGTGAGGAAGCGCTCGAAAATGCGCTTAACTGGCTTGGAATAGAAACTTCAGCGCCTGAGGTTCAAGTTAATTATCCGGTTTCATTCCAATTTGGCAAACCTTTCCCAAATCCTTTTAACTCTGAATTGAAGGTTCCATTCCAGCTTGCACAACCGAGCACGGTTTCGTTGTCTGTTTACGATCTAACTGGCAGAGAAATCTGGAAGGGCACCAAGACTTTTGGAATCGGTCAGTCTATTTGGAGTATCTCAGCCGATGAGTGGGGGAGTGGTATCTATATAGTTAAGGGAGGCTTTTCTCAAGGATTTAATGTTGCTAAAGTGATATTGATAAAATGAGTAAGAAAGTGTGAAAGTGCAAAAGTGCGAAAGGAAGCATAGAAAAGTAAATCACAACATTACAACATTTTTTCTCAACATCGCCGCCGCTCCAATAACTCCAGCCCAATTCCCCAATTTCGCTGGACGAATATCCAGTGATTTGAGGTATGATTTGAACGCTCGCTTGTGAACTTCCTCTTTTAAGGGTTCTATAATCAGTTCTGCCGATGCTGAAATACCACCCCCGATTATTACTAATTCCGGGTTGAAGATATCCACTAAACCTGCAACTGCAATTCCCAGTGTTTTTCCAATATATGCGAAAAGGCTCCGTGCGGTTTCATCTCCGTTGTGAGCAGTTTCACTCAGCGCCTTCATCCCGATACCCTTAAACTGTGGTAAATTACGGTTGATATATCGCCGGATGCCTGCTCGTCCGAGATATGCTTCGATACATCCTCGTGAGCCGCATCCGCATCGTGGACCCCTCCTGTCAATAGGAATATGTCCTAATTCCCCGCCTCCGCCGTCGACACCGCGAATCAACCTGCCGTCTGAAATGACAGCGCCCCCGATGCCAGTGCCTAAAGTAAGGGCGATATAATGACGGCTGCCACGCGCTGCACCGCAAAGTCCTTCACCGATAGCCATAGCGCTGGCGTCGTTGTCCATAACCGTGCGAATACTTATGCGTTTGTTAAGATCACCTGCTAACGGTTTATCTATTATTGCAGTGCAGTTTGGTGAATCTATGACTGTCTTTTGATGTTCATCCATTAACCCCGCAACTGCCAAACCAACGCCAAGCAAGGGAGTTGTGTCAGGTGTTAACACCTGACACAACTTTTGATTAACAGAGTGGTTATATGTCGATACAAGATTAACAAGTTGATTTAAAAATTCACTGTAATCATTATTGACTAAGCTGGGTTCATTAATTTCATCTGAAATTCCGCCTTCCATATCTACTAATGCAGCTTTAATTCTGGTGCCACCGATATCTATCCCGATAGCCAATGATTCGTTCATAGCGGTTTTACCTCTGTCTTCCAGTTTTTATCACCAATAGTAAAGAAACTAACGCTGATTCTATCGCCAGGGTACAATCGCACCGATTGCCGTACTTGTCTGCCGTTTGGTAGCACAATCTCAAGAACGGCGCGAAATGTCGGTTCGATGCCGTTTTGTGAAATTATCCATTGAGTTTCCGATTTTCGCTCAAGTGTATAACGACCATCACCGTAAGCCACGTCAAAGTAATATTTTCTCCAGGAAGAGGGAATATTCGGATGTAATTGTTGAATTCCTTTTTGCATCGGTTCTATTCCTAAAACACCTTCCGCCATCAACCAGATATAGTTAGCTAATGATGTGGAATGCAGAGAGTTGCCGATGAAACTGCCTTCATGCGTGATTCGCGAAGCATCTTCAGCTTCCGGTAGACCTCCTACGATGCCGGTTGTGAATATCTTATCGGATAGCGTTTCAGCGAGGATTTGCAATCTACCCTGTTGTTTTGTGGACATATAGAAGCGCGCTAATTCACCACAAGTCCAGAGCAACACGTCTCCCCGCGATGACGTACCAGTTGGGGCATCGGGAATTTGATAGATATGATCAGCCTGGTAATTAACGTCATTTATAGCTAAACTATGAAACCCCGCGTCAGCTATCAGACCGTTCAATTTATATCTATGTCTCTCAAATAATTTCGACTTTGAACCAATACTATACCAATCAAGCGCGAACGGCAGTGAAACCCGGTTAGTTGAATCCATTTTTCCAGGCAACAGCGTTTTTATGCCATTCATCTCATAATATACAAGCCTGTCAGCCCATCTAACGTGACGCACGTCACTAAATACACTTTTTAAAGATTTTTGAGGCATAGGAATTTCATAATTGCCCGAAGCGTCTATTGCAATGCCAAAGGGCGTTTCAATAAAATTTTCTCCCAGTTTGCTGATTAAATAACCCGACTGTTGTAAAAGAGTGTGTGATATGTCCGCTATTTGATTCAATCTCTTATACTGTTTTAAGAAACTGCGCACTTCTCCCAGTAACACTTGCGCCTCCAGCGTAGCTCCGTATCTTTTTGGCGCTGCTTGAGAGTCCCACAGGAAATGTTCATCAGCCTCACTCACAACCAATCCCTGATGCAATCTATGTTTTATAGTACCCATCAGATCGCGAACCAATGCAGCGGCAAGGCTGTCTCCACGAACAGTGTCTGGTTCTACTATATATTTCTCAATTCTTTGATAGATAATCGCTGTTAGACCAGCTATCTCCGGTATGCGGTATTCAATATTGTCTTCCTGTATTTTTCCTGGAAACATCCCATATTTTGATGATGATGTGTCAATATTTTGGCGAACGATAATTGCATCCATTATTTCAAGCGCTAAACCAGGATTGTTTCGCATTGAAGTAATTCCTGGAATAGAAAGCATTGTAAACCAACCGTCCGGGTATGGAGCATAAGGTATGCCGGTAAAAAGGAATTGCTCTTTATCCTTGTTGGTAATTAAACCAGCGAGAGTTAATCGTGCCCAGGCGAAAGCTCTCTCGGCAGTTTTGTTACTACATCTGAACGTTAGTGGATTCAGGACGCCTTCCATCCATTGCCTGCGCTCTTTGCGCCACTCCTTTTGGTTGTTGAGAATCTCAAGTGCAATTTCGGTTGCTTGTTCTTCAGAATTACCCCAACCAAAGGCTATCTGTAGAAGTCGTCGGGAATGATGTATAACGTCAACCGGAATATATGTTGATGATTCTGGGATTCTTCCGATCAATTTTCCTTGGGGATGCTGTAACTGTTGATGCTTCTGAACCTCAATTATCTCATTTCCCTTAGAAACAGTTATTGCCACCCATCCGTCATCAATATTTGTGCGGGTGATTATTAGTGTATTTGCATCCTTAAGGAAGATTGATTCATATCTGTCAGGGACGGCGCCCTGACAATCGGTGGTTTTTCTGTCAAAAACAGCATTCTGATAGTCGGTAGGTTTTTCGTCGGTTTTATATGAGCGATTGAGTAGTCTGATATCGATGAGTGGGCGTAAGATAATATTACTTTGTTTACCTGGATCTATGGTTAATAATAAACCGATTCGATTTGGTGGACATTCGACCTTCTCTGTAACACCATTCAGATATTGTCTTTTAATTCTATCAGGAGTGATAATACAGACATCGGTATCTTTATCAATACGGTTGCCTTCAAAGTCAAGTATATGCCATCCGGCGATTAATTTACGTTCACTGCAACTGAATCCGTATTCGCCGCGATCCTGGTTTCTGAAGGCGTTATCGTAATAATAACCTCCTGTTAGATTAGTGAGGAGAACTTCGCGGTTCTGGTTAGTGTAAACTGTGTCTATTAATTTGTCGAGCAGATTGTCTTTGAATGGAAGTTCGGGTTTTTGTGTACATCCGATGATGATAAGGGTAAGGGAAAGCGTTAAAATGTCTAAAGAAACTGGCTTTAGGCTTTTGGCTTTTGGCTTTTGGGTTTGATGTTTGAGTTTGATGTTCATAGTTCTGGTCATTCATTAAATAATATCTAAACTTAGGATTGTCATTGATTTCTGCGTGAGTGCAGATTAATCGAGTCCTGTTGTTGATGTGCTAAAGGAGCTCAATAAATTGACCCCTACGCGAACTTTGCACTTGACAAAGTAACGTTACTTCCCCAAAAAATAAGAAAGTAATATACCTGCTGCTGTTGCGGAACCAATCACACCTGCAACGTTTGGTCCTAATGCATGCATCAATAGGTAATTATCATGATCATATAGCCTTCCTATACTTTGTACAACGCGAGCGCTGTCCGGTACGGCGCTGACGCCGGCGGCTCCGATGAGAGGATTGATTTTATTTCCTTCTTTGAAGAACAGGTTCATAAACTTGGCAAATAATATACCGCCTGCCGTAGCAATACAGAAGCTAACTGCACCAAGTGTAAATATAAGGATAGATTTTGGCGTCAGGAAGTATTGTGCCTGTGTTGAAGCGCCGACTGTTAAGCCTAACAGGATCGTTACAATATCAATAAGAGATGTACCTGCAGTTTTAGCCAGTCTTTCAGTAACCCCGCTCTCTTTTAGGATATTCCCAAAGAACAGCATTCCCAACAACGGCAGCGCTCCCGGTGCAATGAAGCAAGTAATTAACAAGGCAGCAACCGGAAAAATGATCTTTTCAGAACGTGGTACGCTACGACTGGGTTTCATACGAATGAGACGTTCTTTTTCGGTTGTCAACAACTTCATTATAGGTGGTTGAATCACTGGAACGAGCGCCATATATGAATACGCAGCAATAGCTATAGCTCCCATCAAATGCGGCGCTAACATTGAGGAGGTAAATATAGCCGTTGGACCATCGGCGCCGCCGATAATGCCTATTGCCGCCGCTTCCTGCGGTGTAAATCCGAGAGCCAATGATCCTAATAGAGTCAGAAAAATTCCCACCTGTGCTGCCGCTCCTAACAGAACTAATTTTGGATTAGACAGTAACGCAGAGAAATCGGTAAGAGCCCCGATTCCAAGGAAAATCAGAGGTGGATAGATTCCTTTGCTGACACCAAAATAAAGGTAGTATAAAACCGATCCTTCCTCATATATTCCCAGACGCAAGTTAGCATTAAGAACGAATGGTATATTTCCAATAAGGATTCCAAAACCGATGGGAATTAGCAGCAGCGGTTCATAATCCTTTTTAATTGCAAGGGTGATAAAGAAAATCCCGATGGCGATCATAATCAGGTTTTTCCAGATGTCCGGTTGTGTGAAACCGGAGTATTTCAGAAAAGTAAGGAAAATTTCCATCTAATTGCCGATGATTACAAGTTCCTGTCCCTCGAGAACGGAATCACCTTCATTGACAGAAATAGCGGTAACGATTCCATCGACATTCGCTGAAATGACGTTTTGCATCTTCATTGCTTCAACAATAATCACGGGCTGCCCAATTTTTACTTCATCGTTAAGCTTGACATTAATCTTGACTACTAACCCGGGCATAGGGGTTTTTATTACGCCAGCGCCCTTAGGTTCATTGGGTTTTGCTGTGATTTTAGTTCCTGGCGTTGCCGCCGTTTTAGGACGAACTACTTTGGGTGTAGGTCTTGCCATCTTAGTAGATTTAGATGGTTGGAGGTACGCTTTGTATTCCTGTCCGTTCACGGATATCACTATTTCAGTATCATCCCGTCTGACGACCTTTGTTTCGTAGTTATGCCCGAAGATTTTAAAGCGATGTATTTTCATATTGATTCCTGTTTTTTACCGCAGAGAGCGCAGAGGGTTTTTAGTTTAGAGTTCATCCCGATACTTCGGGATGTCTTCCAGGAAATTTTGGGACAGTATACCTATTTTATTAATAGTCTGAAGATTTCCAAGGACATAAGATAAAATAGGTATACTGTCCCAAAATTTCCCCACCGGAGTGCACAAGCTTGCTTGTGCTGTTTTTATTATATTATTCCTAAAACGGGCGCAAGCAAGCTTGCGCACTCCGGTGGAAAATCAGAAAGACTTTGACTATCTCGGTGGCTCCCTTTGAATGCTTGGCATCCACCAATTGCTGTATGGTTTGGGCATTGCGTGCATAGTTAATACCATTGATTCAACGTCGTGAATCTGATCATCCTCGAGGATTAGTGTAAGAGCAATTGCTGCAATGACCACGCCCGTTATTTCATTCGGGTTGGAAACAAGACAATCCCCAGTAGATCCGATTAACCTCTCGTGTTCTATATGGCGATTGTGCTGCCATTTAAGAAGCAGTTTCAATCCCTTCATCATAAACATCAGGACGAGTAAAGCGCTAAATACTACAGTCATCCCGACAAACATAAGGGATAGTCCCTGTCCTTCGATGATAGTTTGGTAAACGTTCATTGTTTTCTCATAACTATGTAAATTGCTGTCGGGTGAGGGCAGACTGTGCAGGAATAACAAAAATACCTACGTCGTTGCGAGCGAAGCGAAGCAATCTCGTTGTTTATGTAAGACAAAGAGATTGCTTCGTCACTTCGTTCCTCGCAACGACATGGTTCCCGCACAACCTGCGGGCACCCGACAGCACGCCAATTCTCAAAGCGGAATACACCCATGTTTTCGAGGATAATTTGTATCCCTTTTTCCTGCAAGAGATTCGAGCCCGCGGATTATCCGAAACCGCGTATTTCGCGGTTCGATAACGTCATCTATGAATCCCATTTTCGCAGCATTGTAAGGATTGGCGAATTTTTCTCGGTATTCGTTTTCTTTCTCAATTAAAAACTTCTCACGTTGTTCGTCATCCATTTCCTTCATTTCGCGACCGTATAATACTTCTACTGCACCGCGTGGTCCCATTACGGCAATTTCTGCAGTGGGCCAGGCATAGTTCAGATCCCCTCGCAAATGTTTGGAGCCCATCACATCATAGGCGCCGCCGTAAGCTTTACGGGTGATGATAGTTATCTTCGGTACGGTTGCTTCTGCATAAGCGAAAAGCAGTTTGGCACCATTGAGGATGATTCCTTCGTATTCCTGGACGGTTCCGGGCATAAAGCCGGGAACGTCTTCGAATGTAACAATAGGTATATTAAAAGCATCACAAAATCGGATGAAAGCCGCTGCTTTACGACTTGCCTTGTTGTCAAGCACTCCCGCAAGATGTGCCGGTTGGTTGGCAATGATTCCTGTAGCTCGACCGTTGAATCTCCCGAAGCCAACGATTATATTCGGCGCCCAGCGACGTCGAACCTCAAGGAAATCGGCGTGATCCACCACCATTTCTATAATACCTCGCATATCATAAGGAAGATTTGGATCGGAAGGAATTGAGTAGTTAAGATCGTCCTCTATCCTGTTAATGGGATCGTCGCAACTCACCGGTGGTGTTTCTTCCAAATTATTTTGTGGGAGAAAGGAAAGCAGTTTTCTGATCAATTCAAATGAGTCATCTTCGTTTTCAGCGACAAAATGAGCAACTCCACTTTTAGTAGCGTGTACGCTGGAACCTCCCAACTCTTCTGGAGTGACATCCTCATGAGTTACAGTCTTTACAACTTTGGGTCCTGTAACGAACATATAACTGATGCCTTTCGTCATAATGTTAAAGTCGGTGATGGCTGGGCTATAGACAGCACCTCCGGCACAAGGACCAAGAATAGCAGAAATCTGCGGAACCACGCCAGACGCCATCACATTGCGCAGGAATACATCTGCATATCCTGCCAGGCTGAGTACACCTTCCTGTATACGTGCGCCGCCTGAGTCATTCAGACCGATGACCGGTATTCCGACTTTGATGGCAAAGTCCATTATCTTGCATATTTTTTTGGCGAACATTTCGCTGAGAGAGCCACCGAATACGGTGAAGTCCTGTGAAAAAAGCGCAATTTGGCGACCATTGATAGTCGCGTGTCCGGTTACAACGCCATCGGAAAGGTATTCCTGTTTATCCAATCCGAAGTCTTTCTCACGATGCGTCACAAACATATCAAATTCTTCAAACGAGCCGTCATCAACAAGCCTGACTATTCGCTCGCGTGCGGTATATTTCCCTTTTCCATGTTGTGCTGCAATGCGGCGTTCACCCCCACCCAGACGCGCTTTTTCGCGCATTTCATGCAGTAATTTCAGTTTTTTTTCGATACCTTCCATAATCAACCTCCATTCTCACTTCGGTTAGGATAGACATTTTTGTCTGTCTTACAAATGATAACGTAGCAAATAAGTGTTAGAGTAGCAAGTTGATAATGCAATGATAGCAAATGTTTATAAAAATTTGTATATTTAAATATAAGGAAGTAATCGAATTTATGTTAACATAGTGTCTGACCGGAAAGTCCCCCTTTTGTCATTCCCGCGAAGGCGGGAATCCAGATAATCTGTTGTTTCTCCTGGATTCCCGCCTTCGCGGGAATGACAAAAGGGGATTAATATCCAGATAAACGTGGGTTTTCGGTCAGACACT
>JAVCDD010000108.1 GCA_030765125.1 Candidatus Hatepunaea meridiana | reverse complement strand
TTTGTAACACCGATGTATAATGTGCCATTCTGTTTGCTGGCAAGGATGTAGACGTAATATGTTGACATTTTGTAAGGTTAAGGTTTATAAACTTTTAAACTGGATTCCCGCCTTCGCGGGAATGACAGAATGAATATTTCTTCAACAGGAATTACTCAGGTAATTTATCCCATTTATCTTCGAATGAAGCTATATCTCCCCAATTACAACTACTCCAACCTGGTTTTTGATTTGGGTGGCTTTCCCTATACTTTACTAAGATTCTAAAGGCTTCTTTGCTATCCAATATGAAATACTGAGGAGGAATGTCTTTTTTGGGGATGTAGACGAAAACAAAAAAGAGATTCTTTTCTGGTTTATCACATTTAAAAAGCCAAGTACCTTTTGTGCGCGTACCTTTGCATTCGACTCGAAAAGATATTCCAGGAGGTCTCGTGGCAATTATATCTGTTCGGGGTGCATTACCAAGCGTTAACGCAATAAGATAACCCCTCCTTGTCAGCTCGGCGGCTATATAGAATTGAGCTGCCCACTGGGTATGATATCTTGAAGCCTTAGTAGTTTTCATTCTGAATTCCCCTTTTTATCCCCCCTACTTTCGTAGGGGGGAATCTTTCACACTTTAGAACTTTCAAACATCCATAATCTTCTTAGCATTACTCCCAATCTGCCCATTCTGACAAGCCTTCGTAACCATAAACCCAGCCGAATGCTTTGCCTGTATCTCAAGAGCTTGAGACAGCGGGACACCGCAGGATGCCTGGATGCAGTCCATTATGGCTTTGCGTCCGGCTTCGATTGCGGGTACACTGGCGGGTGGGAGACCGGAGACGTCTTTGGGGACGGTTATGGCAGCGGCGTTTACCTTTCTTAAGGGTAAGCCGTTGTCGCCGCCTGTGACGATCTGCCAGACCTTCTGCAAGGCGTCCTCCATCGGTGCGGCGTAGTCTATCAGCCAGCCGGTGGCGTTGGTGGCGCGGGTGAACTTGCCGGTTAGCAGCAGTTCGATCATCCTGGGGTAATCTGCCGGGTCGGCTTTACGGAGCGCCCAGTGGCAGCCTTCCATTCCGGGAACGACCGGCAGTGTTACTTCAGGCATTCCAAGCTGAGCGTTGTCAAGTGAAACTATATAATGACAGTGCATCATCAGTTCCATCATACCACCCAGACAGCGTTTGCCGTTGATAAAGCCTACTGAAACGTCGAACTCATCGTGGAAACGTCTCGCTGTTCTCGCCCAGGAACTCGCAACGTTGAAACCCGCATTTTCATCCTCCAAGGCGGGGAAGAACTCGGTTGTGTCAGCGCCGACCATCTGGGTTGACAGGTGGAAATCGCCGGTGAGAATTACCCGACTTATACCCTCTGCCTTGAGCCAGTCCACAGCGCGGTCAAGCTCGTTAATGACGTCCCAGTTCAGCGATTCACGGCTGATGGTAACGACACCTACCTTGCCATCGTGCTCGGCGTTTACGTATAGTTGCTGCCATTCCGGGCTGTCCATCTGCTGGAATACTTCCGGATACCAGCACGTCTTGCTCGCTTCAGGATGCAGCTTATGATAAGCCTCAACGCGGTTGATAACCTTATCGGCTCCGAAACCACGGATAGTCGCCAGGATACCGTTGGTAAACTGAGCACACAATTCGCCTATTGCGTTCATATGCGCAAGGGGAGCCCTGTTCTCAAGGAGCATAAGACTGGTCATCTGGAATAGCGGTCCCCACATCCAGCTCTTGAACGCTTCCTCGTCGTTCAGTTCCCAATCAACAGTCGGGCGGTTGCTCGAATACCAGTTCTCGCCGCTTTCTTTGCGCCTGACCAGTTCCGGTATCGGTCTGAACAGTTCGCCGTACATCTCAGCGAGGTGATGCAGACATGACCAAGTCAGGAAGCTGGCGCCCGGTCCGATGGCGTCGTGAGCGCGAATCGGATTTGGTCCGACCAGTCTCCGGACGAACTTGTCAATCTTCCAGAACGGCATATTTGATGCGCGGTGGAACCTGATCGCCGCCAGAGTGATACCGCAGAACAGCACGTCCAGGATGAACGACCAGTAGTCGCCTACCGGAACGGGAATTAATCCCAAAGCCCAGAATAGCTTGGTGATGTCTGAAGGCTCTTTCTCCACGACTTCCCATATCTTATTGATCTGATGTGGGAAGGATGGGTGAAGAACTCCTACGCCAAGTTCGGAGTTCGGGAATCCGGACGTCACCGATCTGATTTCAACTTCAGGGAAACTCTTCCACATCATATCGTAATGCGACTTTTTAAGGGACAGGATTTCCGGTATTGCTTCGAGAAGGAAGCGTGGCTTAAACATCCCAAGCTCAGTCGGCAGGTTAGCGCCATCGTAATTCAACTTGATAATACTTGCCATAATCTCGTTTGCCTGCTTGGCGCCGAAGGAAGCCTTCAAGCCGGGGTAATGCTGACCGATGCCATCGGGAGCGTCCGGCAGGTCGATGGTAACTATCGGTACATTGTATTGATGCAATCTAGCACCAAGCTGCATTGCCTTGCCGGAACCGACGATACCGTTGCCGCCGGAGATAACCAACGAACCACGGCTGCCTGCTGCTCCGAATACCTTGTCAACCAATTCGCTCTCGTTCACCGGTAGTTTTCCGTTCTGGAAAATATCCAGTACCGAACCCAAACCCAACGTCTGAAGCGTTGTTTGTCTCATTTGTTTCATGATTACTTACCTCCTCTGTTGTCGGTGACTTTGAAGATACCGGCAATCCCCACATCTCCTGCCGCGCAACCGAATACCAGCACATAACCACCACCTTTAGTAACTGCATGTTCAAGCGCTTCGATGGTAGCTCGAACCAGTGTTGGACCTTGCGGATGACCGTATATCATCGGACATCCTGTATTGTTCATATCGTGCCAATCGCAATCAAACGATTTGGCAAAGACAACGTCGGTAACCGCAAACGGATTGTGGTCGTAAATTGCGACCATATCCTTCACCGAAAATCCGGTTTTAGCGAACAGTTTCCCAACTGCCAATACCGGAGATTCTGACATGTAGCCTGCTTGTGCCCGATCTTCCGCTGAAGCAATGAACTGAATGCTGATGTCCGGCTCAGGACTAAGCTCACGAGCCTTCTCTTCGGTAGTAACCAGCAGTGTAGCCATACCATCGGAAGCGTGAGTTTGACCACCTGCCGCAACGCAAGTATCCAGTTGACGTTCAGTCAGGAATTGGTCTAATGACGCGTATCTCCTTACTCCATAGTCATCATCAACCATTCCTAACTTCTTACCGCGCACATCCAATACCTGCATCGGCACCATCGTTTTGTTAAGGATACCGGTATCCTTCGCTTCGAAGTATTGCTGATAGCGATGGCATGACAGCTCAGCAACTTCCTTGAAGTCGAGTTTGTATTTTCGCGATGTACGTCCGGCGCAAGCGATCATGGCTGTTTCACCAGTAGCTTGGTTGAATCCTTGTTGACCAGTTGCCGGGTCGTATCCGAAGTTATCCCAGATATCGCTGAGAACTTCGGTACGGCGGTATGTCCCCTGATTGGGGAATACACCTGCGGGTGAGTTACTTGTTTTGTCGAACGCTAACACTCCGACAACATCTTGCGCTCCACCTTGCAGATGAGCGGCTGCTTTAGCGATAATCTGCAAACCGGTAGCGCATGCTTGCTCGATGTGGAATCCGGGCAGACGGTGCCCCAAGCAATGTGAGAGATATGGTGAGTTCCAGAATTTGTACAACCAGGGGATAGTTGACCCACTGACTAAGTATTCCAACTCACTGATTGGAACGTTACGCTTACCCATAATGTAAGCCATAGCCTCAGCAGCGAACCGGGCTATATCCACTTCAGCCAGGGCGCTGGTATGCCACGCCGGAAACCAACTACTACCCCAAGTGCCGTAAGGAATAAAGGCTTTAGGGTAGATTGGAGATGTCTCCTTCATTTAATTCTCCTTGATATTTATTGAATTTGTTTATTATTATAAAATTGGGTTTATTGTTTGATTGCTGTATTGTTGTATTGCAATTTGGATCAGGCATGCACTAATTCCATCTTAGGTCTTATTAATCTTGACTTCCTTGGTGGAGCAAGCTTTTCTACGTTCACCAGCACCATTGACTGACCTTCCTCTTTTCTTGCTTTCGCAATACTTAGGTTTTCCTCTGCCAGTTCTTTATCATATTCAGGTAGAATTACCACTATCGCATCGTTTGGTATCTGCTCTGCAATATCAGGATTTTCCAAGAGATACCGGCTGAATTCAGTTGATAATAGTAAATTTTTTTCAAACAGGTCTTTTTTATTCATTTCCTATCTCCTTTTCGTATCTTTCGCGATACCATTCCCAGTTTGACTTAATATCATACTGAGCATAAGTTAAAGCTTCATTGTAATCCGAGTAGTAAAGAGGTGTTTTTTCCTTTGAACCATCGGGATACATTCTATCAAGATGTGCAAATCCATGAGAAGTATCATATCTGACAATCGGATGCCATTTGTTGTGGATGAATGCTTCATATTGAATCAGGAATTTTATTATTTTTCCTTATAATACCAAAATGATAATATCGAATTCTATCATCGGATGTTATAAAGGTTGAATAGCGCTTTTCACTCATTTCTTATTATCCATTTCAGGGATATCTTTTACCATTAAATACAACAAAACCGCCGCAAGCGTTAACCCATCCTTCATGGTTCTATCCTTAATCATCTTCTTAACATCATCAACTGACACCCATTTAATACTCTCTATTTCATTTTCATCAAAGGTTCCATTACAATCATTAGCACGACACAGAACAACATGATGATACAGATCTGAAATACCGTTTATAGGATTGAAGCTATATAGCAATTGATGATCAGATGTTTCATATCCTGATTCCTCCAGAACCTCTCTATACGAAGATTCTAATGGAGATTCACCATCATCCATCCCACCGGTCGGGATCTCCCATTCAATACTATCCAATGGATAGCGATAAGCATGAACCAATAGTATCTCATTGTTGTTATTCTCAACAATCACTGCAACAGCGCCGCGATGAAAATCAATAATATGGTGTCTGTCAATGATCCGTCCTGCAGGAAATTCAACCTTATCAGCATAAAGGTTCACCCATGAACTCTCGTAAATGATTGATCGTGACAACCTCTTAGGTTTCAACAGCTTCATCATAAACCTGTGCCAACCTTTCCTTCACATAATTGACCAATCCACCGATCTTGATGATCTTCTCAATGTCTTCAGGGAACGGATCAGCTTGCCATTCTCCCGGTTTTGTTAGATTATGGATGATTCCTGTCGTAGGATCGACCTCAACTTGATCACCGTCTTCAATGCCATCCACCGCATCCGGAGCGATCAGTATCGGCAGACCGATGTTGATCGAGTTCCGGTAGAATATGCGGGCGAATGATCGAGCGATGACACACGAAGCGCCAGCGCCTCTAATCGCAATCGGCGCATTCTCCCGTGACGACCCACAGCCGAAGTTATGACCAGCGACGATGACGTCTCCGGATTTAACCCGGCTGGCAAAGGTTACATCGAGGTCTTCGAGACAATGCGGAGCTAAATCTTCAGCGTGAAAACTGGTGCAGTATCGCGCGGGAATAATTACATCGGTGTCAATTGAGTCACCGTATTTGAAGACTTTGCCATTTAGTTTATTATTGGACATTATTTTCTCTTTTTTTACCGCGGAGAGTGCCGAGGGTACAGAGTAAGAAAATTAGTTTTGAGTGCGCGCTTCAGCGCGTGGAGTCTTTAGAATACAAAGGTCAATTTATACGCGCTAAAGCGCGCACTCAGAACATTTATCTTCACACTTCCGGCTGTGAATTCCGCATTGCTTTGATTATCTGCCGGATGCGTTTCTCAAGATCAATGCGCTCTTGAATAGAAAGATTCTGCATTGCTTTCTCATCGACCGCTGTGCCGTAACGGACAAACTTTGGGATTACTCCTCGACCTTTTACAGTCAGTGTAACATTTTGCACCCGTCTGTCAACCGTATCACGCTGGCGATGGATGAAATCCTTGGCTTCCAATATATCCAGCGCACGTGTCATCGTAGCGCCATCGAGGAACGTGCGGTGAGACAGCTCTGTCTGCCGGACACCGTCCTCTTCACCAAGCGCCATCAGAACCGTCCAAGTGGTCGGTGACAATCCGGTCTCTCGCAACTGCAATTCCATCTCAGTCCTTAAGGTACGGGCAAGTGCATTGATGATGAACCCGAGACTGTCATTCAGCGGTTGAACGTTGGGTTTTGCAGTCGTAATATTTGTTTCGCTCATAATATTTACAATAAATCGTTATTTAATAATCGTGATTATGTTTCACAGCAGATTCAAACAACTTCCCGTGGATCGGTAATCCTTCCTGTCAAAGCAGTCGCGGCGGCAACCTGCGGACCGGCAAGATAAACTTTCGACTCAGGATGACCGTTGCGTCCGCGGAAGTTGCGGTTTGTGGTGAACAGTCCAACCTCGTCCTTGGCGAGTATTCCCATGTGCCCACCGATACAAGGTCCACAGGTCGGCGGTGACAGGATCGCTCCGGCTTTGATGAACTTATCCACTAATCCTTCTGCCAGCATTTCGCGAATAATCCCCGGCGTTGCAGGGATGATAATCAGTCTCACGTCGGGATGTACTTCGTTATCGCCCATTATCTCAGCCGTAGCGCGAAAATCTTCCAATCGTCCATTAGTGCACGATCCTATAACTACCTGATTGACCTTTACTCCGGTAAGTTCATTAATCGAACGAGTATTCGACGGCAGATACGGTTCAGCAACAAGTGGTTCAATGCCGGATACATCAACATTCAAAACCTGACTATAAACGGCATCCGGGTCGCTTTTCAGATAGACTCCTTCAATGTCCGGGAACTTCTTCATAAAAGCACGAGTAGTATCATCCGGAGCTATCAACCCGGTCTTGGCGCCGGCTTCGATAGCCATATTGCAAACGGTTATACGACCGTCAATGGACATCCGTTCTATTGTTCCACCAGTGAATTCGATAGCTTGATAGCGAGCGCCTTCAACGCCTAACTTGTTTATGATGTACATTATCAAGTCTTTCGGACCAACGTAAGGTTGGAACTCCCCTTCGATAACAACTTTAGTCGTTTCCGGCACACGGAACCAGAGTTCACCCAACGCCCAGGAGCAAGCCATATCGGTCGAGCCGATGCCAGTGGAGAATGCTCCCAGTGCGCCGTAAGTGCAAGTATGGCTGTCTGCACCGACAACAAGGTCTCCCGGCTTAACGAGCCCTTTATCCGGCAGCAACGAATGACATATCCCGCTACGTC
Organism: Candidatus Hatepunaea meridiana; assembly: GCA_030765125.1. Classification (GTDB taxonomy): domain Bacteria; phylum Electryoneota; class AABM5-125-24; order Hatepunaeales; family Hatepunaeaceae; genus Hatepunaea; species Hatepunaea meridiana. Next base: position 2,986 of record JAVCDD010000108.1, on the reverse strand, counting down.
CTACCTCGAAGTAGTTGGGAATATTCTGCTCATGAGCAAATTCGCGCATAATCTTGGATAGCGTAGCAGCCTTGACATCCTTCGCCGGAACGAAGTGGTCATTCACCAGAGCGATCTTATCCGGATCGAATACCTTTTCAGCGCCCATATTACGGAACACTTCGACTGATAGCGCAACGGTAACGTCCGTCCCGAGTATCATATCGAGCTTCGCCATTATCATATCACCGGGCTTTACAGAGTCGCGATTGGAATGTAAAGCGAGTATTTTTTCTGCAAGAGTCATTTTTTGTTTCTAATTTATAAGTATTGGATTATTCAACAATAAGCGTGGTGTCGAGTGCCCTCACTCGACACATTGTATATACAACTTTTCCTTGAGTTCTTCGTGGTGAGTAAAGGACATTTCCACCATAAAGGCATGAAGACACGAAGCTTCACTAAACAACTAAAATCCTTTCTGCTAATAACTTCCTCCGTTCACCATACTTATCCTTCCTTCGTATGTATTTCAAACTCTTCTCAACTCGCGGAATTGTGTATTGTATTTCTTCTTTTGCTCCTGGTAGATCAATTTCCCTCAACGCCAACAGCGTCCACCAGAACGGGAAGCGTCTCCATTTGCCTTCGTTGTCGCGGTGAGCTTTAAGGGCTTTCATACCGCTGGAGAGGCGTTCCTCTGCATTATCTAATCCGCCTACAACAAGATGCCGCCAGTACGCTGGAGTGCATGTCCCGCAGCAGTACATTCCCGACGGTCTATCGTAATCGTTCAGCATTTTTAGCATCCCATCGGTAGCTCGTTTTAGCGCACCCTGAACTCCGTCATCATCTATGTCTAATAATATCAACACCCGGCAGGCTTCTTCACCGAGTATATGCCCGGTAGCTGCCCCTGATGTAACCTTCTCTCCTGTAAACAACCGAATCCCACCCTGGTAATCCTCCTCTGTCGGTGCAGGCATACCAGCATAAGACCGCACAACACCTTGACGCTCAGCAAGCCATTTAGCAATTGCTGTCTTCTCCGAATCCGTAACCTCTCGATTGTTGAAGAAAGCTTCGTTCAGGTTGTCGAGGGTTTGGGATAGGCTGTTTGTATTAAGGATTTTCATAGTTATTTGTGCTTAAACGGCTGAAGAATCTCAAAGACATTCCCAAAGGGGTCGCGAACGGCAATGAAGCGTCCGAAAGGGCAACCGGCTATCCCGGATTCTTCTTCCGACCATGCAATTTTAATAAACTCGACGCCTTTTGCCCGCCAATCCCGGTAGGTTTTATCAATATCATCCATGTAAATGACTAATATTACACCGGTTTGATTAGGATAGTCGAATTGAACGCCTTTCTTTATATTCAAAGGATACAGCAAGATAGGAAAGCCGCATCCGCTGTCAAGAAAAAACGGTCCGTTATCATTATCTCCACCAGACTCAATCCCGGTCAAGGGATCAACCAGTATCTTCTTGAATCCCAGAGTGTGAACGTAAAACTCCTCAGCTTTCTTTCTGTCGGTTACATTGATCTGAACCAAGCCCAATTGGTATTTCATTGTTTTTCTCCAGAATTTAGCGATCCAACCCTCACGCGTAGGGGCCGATTTATTGAGCCCTTTAACTCATGCAAAGGGGCGCGATAAATCGGCCCCTACGCGTGAAACAACAATCGCTTCTGTCAATCCATCCCTATAAACCATAAATACTTCCATTTGCCTGTCTCATTAATTAATCCTTTGGTTATTGGATTCTTCTGCATATAATTCACCTTTTCAATCCAATCTCTTTCATGCCGAATGATATGTTCGTAGTAATTTTTCTGCCACATTCTTTTACCGTTAAAACCAACTCCACGGATAGCCAACCAAATACCGATCTTAATCTGTTTTACACGTTCGCCCAATGTAATTTTATTTCCTTCATTAAATTCAATCATCAAATGCAAATGATCATGCAAAAGAACAGCCACCGTAATATCACCGCTTTCTATTTGAAAGTACTTTCTAATGTAATCCCAAGCTGTATCAGCATATCTTTCATTTCTAAAAATTTTCTGTTTATCCCGACAGCAGATTGTGACAAAATAAGCACCTCGCTGTGAGTAATCATAATCGGGAAGACGTAGTGATTTGCGTCTAATTTTATTCATATCGATGTTTAATCCGTGTAGGGGTCAACTTATTGAGCCCTACCCTAACAACAGGGCTCGATAAATCGGCCCCTACGCGGTGTTAGCCTATTCCCCCTGCTTCTCCCACCATTTCCGCGCATCAGAATCCATAAACCTGACCTGTTTAGAGGATATTTCCAACAACTGACAATAGAATTGGATGTCAAGCATCTGATCGTCTTTAAAACCGCGTGAATAGGCGAACCTGTATAAAGATACAATTAATCTCTCGCGCACTTCCTGTTTAATGCGTGATTTTATAATTACACAAGTACTTCTAACCTTTAACGATGCCGCATCTAGATCCCGGTAATACTCCAAATAACCTTTCCGTTCTTCAGGAGTAATCTGCAATGAAATGTTATCATCAAGGAATTGCTCAACGTAAGCATCATCATCCGGACTGACCTCACGCTCCTGATAGACTATGGCTTTCCAGAAATCCAGAATTGCTCGGATGTCAAACTTGTTAGACAAGCGAAGAATCCTTTTTTGTATCGGTCCTTCTTCGGAAAGCATATCCATATTTTCAATAGAAGGTTCTTTATACCATGTCGGAGTTTCGTTCAAGCGTCTATAGCGAAAAATGGATATTAAGAATCTGATTGCTTTGTCTAACCAGGATTGTTTTGTTCTCATCATTGTCTCATTGTTTGATTGCTTGATTGTTTGATTGTTCCATTGCTTCATTATTGATTCTGTTGATTAAGTCAACAATTTCAGAATTACCCTCCCATTTTGTCATTCCCGCGAAGGCGGGAATCCAGAGTTTTCAAGTATTTAACAAACACCATCTGGATTCCCGCCTTCGCGGGAATGA
>JAVCDD010000025.1 GCA_030765125.1 Candidatus Hatepunaea meridiana | reverse complement strand
GTTCCACTCAAGGAAGGGTTTAAATACTGTAGTGACGAGAACAGCGATATGTTATCGAAAGAACAACTGCGCGAATTTATGGAAATCGTTGATTGAAGGCAAACATTAATAAACTGGCAATTGATGGCGGTGTTCCGGTAAGGAAAAACCTGTTGTCATATGGACGACAATCGATTGACGAAGGCGACATCAAAGCGGTCGTTGAAGCGTTGCGTTCGGATTGGCTGACTACCGGGCCCAGCGTTACAGCATTCGAGGAAGCTTTCGCCGAATTCGTCGGAACGCGACATGCAGTTGCGGTGAATAGCGGAACGGCTGCTCTCCATGCCTCAATTTTTGCTGTCGGACTCAAACCAGGTGATGAAGCAATCATTCCAACCATCACTTTCGCTGCAAGCGCCATTTGTGTTGTGTTTCAAGGCGCTACTCCTATCTTTGCCGATGTGGATCCCGATACGTTATTATTGGATCCGGATCAGATAGAAGAAAAGCTGACGCCTCGCACTAAGGCGGTAATTGCTGTCGATTATACTGGTCAACCTTGTGATTATGACCGAATCAAAGAAGTATGCTTGAATAACGAGTTGATATTAATTACAGATTCCTGTCATGCGGTTGGCGCGAAGTATAACGAGCAGATGGTTGGAAGCATTGGTGATCTGGCGGCGTTCAGCTTTCATCCGGTAAAGCACCTAACAACCGGTGAAGGCGGGATGATCACTACCGACGACGCTGAATATGCAGAGCGAATGCGGCGCTTTCGCAATCACAACATTGCGTCAGATTTCCATCAGCGCGCTGAAGCTGGTTCTTGGTTCTATGAAGTTGTTGACTTGGGCTATAACTATCGCCTGACCGATTTTCAATGTGCGCTTGGTCTCAGCCAGCTCAGGAAAATCACAAGCTGGGTGAATCGCAGACGCGAAATAGCAAAGCGATATGACGAAGCATTTGCAGATATACCTGCTGTCCAACCGCTTGAAGTTTCACCTAAAGCATTTCATTCGTATCATCTTTATATAATTCGATTAGATTTAGCAAAGCTGAACGTAGATCGTGGAACTATTTTTCAGGCGTTGCGAGCTGAGGGAATTGGCGTCAACGTTCATTACATTCCTGCACATCTTCATCCTTTTTATAAGGAACGATTCAATACCGGATTGGGTCAGTGTCCCGTTGCTGAAGAAGCTTACGATAGGATTATTACATTGCCGATGTTTCCAGCGATGAGCGATGGTGATGTTGAGGATGTAATAAATGCCGTAACGAAAGTTGGAGAATTTTACAAAAACTGATAAGGAGATTCTACTATGGAATCAGAAAAACTACACAACCCATTTATCATCGGAGATAGAGTCTATTTGCGTCCGCTTGAAAGGTCGGATATCAATGAGAGATATTTATATTGGTTAAATGATCCTGAAGTGAATCGTTATCTTGAGACCGGGGTATTTCCACAAACGTTGGAGAGTTTGGAAAGATTCTATGAAAATCAAATATCATCTCATACAGACATAGTTCTCGCTATTATCGACAAGGAAAAAGATGTGCATATTGGTAATATAAAACTTGGACCAATTAACTGGATTAAACGTAGATCTTACTTAGGAATGCTTGTTGGTGACAAGAATTACTGGGGAAAAGGATTAGGTACAGAGATTAGAAGATTAATGGTTGAATATGCTTTTTACCGGCTAAATCTTCACCGGATAGATTCAAGTATGTATGCGGAGCATAAAGCAATTATTCGTGTTAATGAGAAGTTGGGTTTTAAAGTTGAGGGAATCGTAAGAGAATGTGTTGTCATTGATGGCAAATATTCGAATGGAGTGATTATGGGATTATTAAGGTCAGAGTATAAACGTGAGAATGAATAACCGAGGTTATAACATTGGATTAAAAACTTATTGACTTATAATTAGGAAATGATTCTGTACATGTCTGAACGAAATCAAAGCTTACAAAAACGTCTCCTTGGCAGAACAGGTTTTAAGGTTAGTCCAATAGGTCTCGGAACCGTTGCCCTCGGTGTGAAGTACGGAATTGAAGCGTTGCAGGGCGTTGGAATCCCTGTCGAAGACAAGGCTATTGACCTGATTCGACATGCAGTTTCGCGAGGCGTCAATTTGCTCGACACAGCGCCAGGTTATGGCGAGAGTGAACGACGCATCGGTCGAGCCCTTGATGGAAATGAGGATGTTATTGTAGCCACTAAGGTTTCAATTCCAGTTTCCAATGATGGAAGGTTAGCTGATCGTAATGAATTACGGAAGTCGATCTTTGACTCAATAGACAATAGCCGTCGGATGTTACGGCGTGATAAACTTGACCTCGTGCAGATTCACAATGCAACCATCGATATGATGAAGAGTAAAGTTATCACAGACTGCCTTTCGGAAGCACGAGATATGGGGACAGTCCAAAGTTTTGGCGCTTCGGTCTATGGAACGGAAGCTGCGCTGGCGGCTATCGATAACGGTTCATTTGATATGATTCAGGTTGCGTATAATCTTCTGGACCGGAAGATGGAAACGGATGTTTTTCCTCGCGCATTGGAGAAAAACATTGGAATTCTTGTCCGCTCGGCGTTTCTCAAAGGTGCTCTCACTGACAAGGTGCTCGATCTGCCTGATAGTCTGGTTGAATTAAAGAATATTGTCATAAAACTGAAGGAAAACAGAGCATTGTCATGGGAGCAATTGCCCACATTGGCGTTGCGGTTCTGCCTTACACATCCGGTTGTAAGCGCTGTATTAGTTGGAGCTAGATCGGTACAGGAAATCGAACAAGCGATTCAGGCTGCCAAGTTGGGTCCGTTAATCCAGGATGAGTTAGATGAGCTTGAGCAGTACGCAATTGATGATGAGAGGTTGACCAATCCGAGCTATTGGCCCGTAATGTGAACGATCTGGTAAAACAGGTAAACTCGAATTAATTCAGGATATTCAGTGATCAGGGGAAAAAATATAACCGCAATTATTCAGGCTCGCGTAGATTCAACACGGCTTCCAAACAAGGTTTTAGCGGAAATTGAAGGTAAGCCGATGTTGTGGCATGTCGTTAATCGAGTGGGTAAGAGCTCTTTAATTAATCAGACTATAGTTGCAATTCCTAAAGACGCTGCTAATGACAGACTGGCTGAATTTTGTGAAAGCCATAATATTCAATATTTCAGGGGTAGTAATGATGATGTTCTTGACAGGTATTGCCAAGCGGCGAAATTTTACAAATCAGATGTAATTGTCAGGATAACTGCTGATTGTCCGTTGATTGATCCTGAAGTTATAGATAAGGTTGTTACCGTATTTTTAAAAAATGATTATGACTATGTTTGCAATACGTTACCCCCTACTTATCCTGATGGTTTAGATACTGAAGTGATAGATCGTAATGCCCTAAATGTTGCATGGCGTAATGCGGAACTTAAATCTGAACGAGAACACGTAACACCATATATTCTAAATAATCCCGACTTATTCCGGATTAAGGATGTTAGACACGATATAGACCTTTCCAATTTACGTTGGACAGTTGATGAACCGGAAGACCTGGAGTATATTCGCAATGTCTATAGGAAACTGGGACCATCGAGTTATAATATGGCAGATGTATTGAAAGTTCTTGAGGACAATCCTGAATTCAGTAAAGCAAATCAGGGAATTGAACGCAACGAAGGTTATGCAAAATCATTGCGAGAGGGTAAACAAACGAAACTACATCAGGAAAATGATTAATTATGAATAATGCAAATTATTCACAAACTAAATGCCATAATCTACAAGTTAAAGCAAAAGACCTGATCCCTGGTATTTCACAGTTACTTTCCAAGCAACCCTCCCGTTTTTCAGAGGGTGTTTGGCCCTGTTATTTCAGCCGTGCAAAGGGAGTTGAAATATGGGATTTGGACGGTAACAAATACATAGATATGAGCATCGGCGGGATCGGTGCTACTGTGTTGGGATATGCGGATCCGGATGTTGATGCGGCAGTCAGGGAAGCAATAGACCACGGTGTGAGTAGTTCATTGAATTGTCCGGAAGATGTCGAGTTAGCCGAGTTGCTATGTGAGCTTCATCCATGGGCGGAAAAGATTCGATATGCTCGCACAGGCGGCGAAGCTATGGCTGTTTCCGTGCGTATTGCGCGAGCATATACCGGTCGGGATATTGTTGCATTCTGTGGCTATCACGGCTGGCATGATTGGTATTTGGCAGCAAATTTGGACAAACCGAATGCCTTAGAAAACTATTTAATGCCCGGAGATTTACATAATGGTGTTCCGAAAGGTCTTAAGGGCAGTTCAATTCCGTTCGATTTTCGCGACCTGAGTACTCTTAAAAGAATAGTTGATCAGCACAAGGATGATTTGGCTGCTATTATTTTAGAACCTATTCAAAACATTAAACCCGACCAGGATTCATTGGACATTTTATCCGATTTAGCCGAAAGAACCGGAGCTATTGTCATTATGGATGAAATCTCTGCCGGTTTTCGATTGAACACTGGAGGCGCACATCTAACAATGGGATTGAATCCTGATATTGCAGTGTTTTCAAAAGCCCTCGGTAATGGCTATCCAATGGCTGCGATAATCGGAAAAGGAAATGTCATGAGTGCGGTTGAGAAAACATTTATAAGCTCTACCAATTGGACGGAGCGGATTGGACCAACTGCTGCAATAGCTACGATCAAAAAGCATCGCAAAACTAACGCTGGTGAGCACCTGATACATATTGGAGACATAGTACGAAAAGGACTAAAACAAGTCGCTGCCAAGCATGGAATCGGAATCGATATTCATGGGATACCTCCAATGACGCATTTTACTCTTGATGTTCCAGATTTTAATTCTGTCCAGGCATATTTCGTTCAATTGATGTTGGAACAGGGCTTCCTGGCTTCGAACCTATTTTATTCAATGTATGCGCATAAAGAGAAGCACGTGAGAAGTTACTTAGAAGTGGCTGATAATGCTTTTAGTGAGATAGCGGATGCTTTAAGCAAGAGGGATATTCGCAATCGAATAGTCGGTAAACCGACGTTAGCGGGATTGCGACGAGTGAATTAATGAGTATTGGATAGTCATTAGATTGAGAATTTTGACAGGAAAAACACTGAAACCGCTTATTATTCGAGCTGACGCAAGTCCTTCAATTGGAATTGGTCACGTTATGCGTTGCTTGGCATTAGCGCAAGCATGGCAGGATAATGGAGGTGATGTGGTTTATGCATCGGTACGTCTCCCCACTGCAATCCAGGAAAGATTGACAGCAGAGAGTATAAAAGTCCTACCGATTGAGACGGATGACCTTGAGTCGGATGCAGATCGTACTGTTGATATTGCTAAAGATTTATCTGCCGAGTGGGTAGTTGTTGATGGATACAAATTTAATTTTGATTATTACCGCAGACTTAAGAGCGCTGGTTTGAGAATCCTTCAAATTGATGATAACGGCGGCGAGAGATATTGCGCTGAT
>JAVCDD010000031.1 GCA_030765125.1 Candidatus Hatepunaea meridiana | reverse complement strand
TTATTCTTTAAATGAGGTTCATAATGAACGATAATTTTTATCTTGATAAAATTCTTGCTGAGATGGATTCTATTGGCGAGGATTGGAATGAGCTGTTCTCCGGACAGTTCCATTTGAAAGAGGTCTTCGATCTTATAGCGTTGCTTGTGCGAGCTGCTGAGGAGGTTATTACCGCACCAAAGATGAGCGAGGATAAGCATAAAATGGTGCGTGAAGCTTTCGAGCATTATGATCGGAAGTTCCACATTATTGATCGCATAGATGATCTGATTCCACTGCCATTTTTCCTTGAGCCGTTTGACGGTCCGTTTCTGCGTAAGCTGATCGATTTCCTGATCGGGCAGGCTGTTTCCGTATTCAATAGCACGATCTGGACTGAGGATCCGACAGGCTGATCTGATATCAAGTAACGTTCTAATCCAGGCGGAGAGCTTCTTACGAGGTTCTCCGCCTTTTTATTATTCTCTTCTTTTATCCATTGAAATGCCTTTTATATTTTTATGTGCTGCAACACATAAAAATATAAAAGAACTTATGTATCACGACACATAATGGCTTGACTTCCTAATCCTAACGATTAGATTGTCATTGCGTTAAATAAATGTAATTCAAACACATAACTCAAGGAGAACAAGATGAACGCAACAAAAAAGAAGATCGGTGATAAAGTTCGCATCACTGCCAGTCAGTTCAAAAACCAGATAGGTAAACTAATTACCAAAGAACGTCGTGGTTGGACAGTCGAGTTGGAAGACGGTCAACAGGTCGCAGTATCATTCCCGATGGTGGTTCTGGTTGAAGCAGAAGAATCGCCACAGGCAGAAGCCTATGCCTTGCAAACTGAACCCACCGAAGAGCAAACGCCTGGTGAATTCGTATCTGAGGTCGTAGAACAAGAGCAATCCTCAGATTCGGATGGCGAGGAGAGCAAATCTAAACAGGTCGATGAGATTACCACTCAGACCGAGGAAGATACTGATGGTGAGAATACCGACCTTTCTAAGATGACCGTTAAGCAGCTTCAGGCGCTTGCTAAGCAGCGTGGGATTGGGATCGCACGAACCAAGTCCGACTTCCTCAGGATCATCAAGGCGAAGCACCCCGACGAGGATCTGGATCAGCTCACCGGAAAGACACTGTTCAACCGGGTCACTGAGCTTCACATCTCAAGACTGAGGACGAAGGAAGATCTGGTGCGGATGCTCTCCCACTAATCCTACAAATAGTTCAGAAGACGAAACGACCTCAAAGATCATTTCGTTGTTCTAAGAAAAATCTGGCTTTTTTTCACTTTTGCAGGTTGCCATTTATGGATTCCTGTCTGAGTTTGAGGAATAGATAGTCCAGGTTTTTCACACCGCATGCACGATGGATAATACGACTGACGGTGTTATTGAAGCTTTCCAATCTTCCTGTAGTAATCTGATGTCTGCAATAATTGAGTATTTCATCTTTAGACCTCAGCAGAGATTTGGCAAACTTCATCAATTGTTCTATCTTGGATTCATTCGCCCAACTGACCCATTTGAGCAGATATTTCTCTGCGCATGCCCGGTATGTATACGTCCAGAGGTGGCGGAAAGCTTCTTTCAGAACATAGACATGATTTAGGTTCTCGTTTATTTTCAGCAATGCTTTCAGGCTCAACGTCTGTTTTTCCGTCCTGTTCTCAGGATTACGGAACAGGTTGTAGCGTTGACCTTTGATAACCTTTTTATCTTCCTCATTTGCTTTACGCCATTCTTGGCGTCGCACCTGGTCGATCACCTCATTGTAGTTCATGATCAGGTGAAACTTATCGAAAACGATGTCAGCATGAGGAAGTTGCTCTGTGACAACAGCACGATAAGCGCCGGCACGGTCAATAGCTACCGCTATGATCCTGGCTTTCTGTTTCTTTGTTAATTTGTCGAAGAACGATTGTAGACTTTGCTTTTTCTTGCCTTCTGCCATATGCAAGAGTTCGCCGTTTTCTCCGTTCATCACAAGGATTACATAACCGTGTCTCTTGCGTACTGACTTTTCGTCAATGAGGAGAATCCGCAGGTCATCCAGGTCCGGTTCAGGAAGATGCGACGTTAACCATTTCTTGTCCCAGCGATAAGCTGTGGCTGCTGAAATCCCGACAATCTCTGCCGCATGAATCAACGGCATATATCGGCACAGTTGTGACACAAAAGCCATTAGTCTGTCTGTCGCCCTGGCATGGACGTTGATCCCGGACGGGTGAAGCGTGTGATATTCACCGCATTGGACACAATATCCTTGCAGCGCTTCATAGGTCAGTACGACGTAGAGCGCTGTGCCTAAGGGAAGATCACGTGCTGTCTGGGGAACAATTCGATTCAACGTCGTTGTTACACCGCAGGTTGGACAAACCAACCGAAAACGGTTGTCATGCCGTAGAAAAGCTTGCGCTATATTACTGTTTAAGCTTATCTTCTTTAATACATACTTTGAGAACTGAAATAGCTTGCGTATTCCCTTTACATACATGGCTCAACCTCCTCTTGTCAATGTATGTTTCTATCTTATTGATAAGATTATGGTTGAGCCGCTTATTAAACAATATTACTAAGCAAATTTATCTGCAAAAGTGAAAAAGAGCCAAAAGGTATTTAAATAAGGCATATTTTTTGCGTAGAAATCATATCAAAGATTAATGATTCTGTTGAAGCAAATTAGAAACAGATTAACCCAACCGTTTAGTAGTTAACATTGCGTTGCTGCCAGGTTTCAAGCGAAGCATAACCTGGCAGCTCCAGCCCTACCGCCAAATTACGTTTCACTTGAAACCTAACAGGAACGTGCTTACTATTTAGTAGTGTGTTAATAAAATGCTCAAATCGATTTTTCATATGCCATGATTTTTTCCTGTTGAAGTGGATATTCGCTTGTTTCTTTGTATCAAATATGGTATATTAACCATATTATTATGGAATTTCGTCTATGGAACAATATCCATAAAGTTTAATCATAAAATGATAGATACTAAGATACATCGACCTTCTAAGAGAACTCTGATATACATTCCGATTATCCATACTGAAACCGATATGGGTAGTCTTAGCGAGTCGGTCAAACAAGCGACACTTTCAAAATTTGGAAAGAACGGCTGGAAGCAAAAAGTCGAATTAGTCGATAAAGTATGGACCTATATCGAACTTGCTATTGCCGACTTAAATCTTCCATTTGAAAGGATTCGCATTTATCAGGACGCACTGCCAATTTGCGGTAAAGAAATTGAAATCGTAACCGATTTGGCTAAAGGAGGAAGTAGAAACCATCAAATTCTTTTGCATTTGATAGAAAAGGGCGCCATGATCATGGGAACAGAATCATTAGAGCTACTTATGAAAGAGTATGAACTTACCAAGCAGAATCTTGCGATGATCGAAAATTCAAAATCGAACGAAGAATTAGTTTATTTGAAGACCTTGAGTGAATCTATATTAAGAAAACGTGATGAGTTCATAGCAAATCGTATCCATCTCACGCTTAGAAATGGCGAATTCGGGACTCTTTTTATTGGAATGTTGCACACTGTGTTAAACTTTTTACCTGATGACATCCAGATAATTCATCCTATAAACAAATCATCTATAAACTGTGGTAGAAACAACGAAGAAGAACAAAAATCCGGTGCTGATAGTTGATGACGAAAAGTGTATCTGTAAACTCCTTTCTGAACTTTTACAGCAAGAGGAGATAAAGTCGCTTTCAGCTTATAATGGCAAGGAAGCTTTGCAGATAATTCGTTCCGAAATGATCGATCTGGTACTTGCCGATTACGCGATGCCGGGTATGAATGGGTTGGAGCTTCTAAAACAAGTCAAGAAAATCGATTCTGATCTTCCGGTTGTTATAATTACAGCCTATGCCGATGTTCAAGGTGCGGTTGAAGCGATGAGGGCTGGCGCACACGATTACATGGCTAAACCATTCGAACATCATGAAGTGGTTCGCGTGGTTTACAAAGCTCTTGAGGAGCGAGATATCAAGCGAAGACTTGCAAACATGTCCAATCAACTTCATAAGTACCAGAATTTACGAACCATGATGGGGCATAGTATCTTTATAGATCATCTTATTTTAGAAGTTAATCTCGTCGCAAAATCAGATTTCTCGGTAATAATCCTCGGTGAAACGGGTACCGGAAAAGAACTCGTTGCCCACGCCATTCACAATGCAAGCTCTCGAGCGGGATATCCGTTTATTCCGGTTGATTGTGGCGCTATTCCCACGACTCTTGTGGAGAGCGAACTCTTCGGATATGAGAAAGGTGCTTTCACAGGTGCGCAAACGCGAAAAGAAGGAAAGTTTGTCTCCGCTGAAGGCGGAACACTTTTCATGGATGAAATTCAAAACTTACCATCAAGCTCACAAGTAAAACTTCTGCGAGTCCTGCAAGAAAAGAAAGTATATCCGATCGGACGTAACAAACCTGTGGATGTTAATGTTCGCCTTTTGACCGCTTCAAATAAGAACCTTGAAGATGAATTAGAATCGAACTCAATCCGTAGAGACCTTTATTACAGGTTAAATGAATTCTCAATTAATATACCGCCTCTTCGCCAGAGGAAGGATGATATTATATATCTGGCAAAGAGATTTCTGGATATTACTAACATCGAATTGAACAAATCCGTTAAAAATTTAACAGAATCCGCTCTCAAAATCCTGTTATCATATAATTGGCCCGGTAACGTCAGACAACTCAAATCTACCATTCGACGAGCGGTACTTTTAGCTGATAGTATCATCACAGACGGGCATCTTGACATAAAGGATTCCTCACCTTTGCAAAATGAGCATTTGCCAACCAATGATACTTTTTCATCGTGGAGCGGTTTACCTTTTAAGGAAATTATAAAGAATAATACCATCGCTATTGAACGCAGAATCCTGGCTCAAGCGCTAAAATACACAGGTGGTAACAAAGCTAAAGCAGCGCGTTTGCTTCAGATCGATTACAAAACAATTCACACCAAAGTTAAGCAATTAGGAATATCTTTAAACGGAGGATAAAATGAGTGATGAAAAAAAAGATAAGCGTCGAGAGGGTATTGAGGGAATATTAGGAGGCTTATCTGAGTTTGTTGGTAAGCTAAGTGAATTAGCTGAAAAGGGAGATGAGCTTTCTAAAACCGGTCAATTCCAATGGGGCGCTGGAAAGGATCAAAAGGGAGTTTTTGGTTTTTCCGTCAAGACTGGTCTCGGGGATCAGGATATAAAAGTGGAACCATTTGGCAACATCCATCGGGACGAAAAATCGGGACAGCCGATAGTCGAAGAGAATCGTGAACCTATCGTTGATGTCTTTGAGGAGGAAGATCACACTTTAATTGTGGCTGAAATGCCCGGTATTAGCACTGCTGACGTTCACTTTGAAGTTAAAGATGACCTTCTGACAATTCATGCCAAGAAAGGTAATAAGAGATATCAAAAGGAAATTCTGCTGCCCAGATGCTACCCTAAGGATAAAATGCAGCTTTCCTGTAACAACGGTATATTAGAGATTAAATGTATCATGTAGTAGTAATTTCAGGATTAAAATGGAAGTGAAAGAGAGCAAGGAGTTAAAACTCCGTGTCACTGAAGCGTTAAGTAAAGATGTCGGACGGGCTTTTGCACGAATAGGTCCTGAAGATATGGAAAGGCTGAACGTGTCTATTGGTGACATCGTTGAGATTACCGGAAAGAGAAAGACGGTGGGCAAGGTGATGCCTGCTTACAAGGATCTCCGAGGACAAAATAGAATACAACTTGATGGACTGACACGCGGAAATGCTGGGGCCGGATTGGACGAGGTCGTGCAAGTCGGTAAGATAGCATATCGACCGGCTCAACGAGCTATTCTTGCACCAATAAACATCACTCCCGCAAACCGTGACTTAAAATATATCGGCAGTCTGTTAGACGGACTTCCCATTCGCGAAGGTGATAGAATTCGCGCTACTTTATTCGGCAGCCGTTCGGCAGATTTTAAAGTCGAACGTACAGTTCCTGCAGGACCAGTCCTCATTAATCCGACTTCCGAACTTGAGATAGGGAAAGCGCAGGAGGAGGATGTCGTCCGTCATGTATTATACGAAGAAATCGGCGGGCTCAGATTACAGCTTCAACGCATAAGGGAGATGATCGAGCTTCCCTTGCTCTATCCCGAAGTATTCAAGCGACTGGGAATCGATGCACCCAAGGGTGTTTTGCTCCATGGACCGCCGGGATGCGGTAAAACCCTCATTGCTCGGGCAATTGCGCATGAGACTGATTCGAACTTCTTCTCCGTCAGCGGCCCTGAGGTGATACACAAATTCTATGGCGAAAGTGAAGCGCATCTTCGTAAAATCTTTGATGAGGCATCGAAGAAAGGACCAAGTATTATCTTTCTGGATGAAATCGATGCCATTGCGCCCCGTCGTGAAAAGGTGGTCGGGGATGTTGAAAAACGCGTCGTCGCTCAACTTCTTGCCTTGATGGACGGTCTCACTAAACGGCAAAATGTCATTGTCATCGGTGCAACAAATATTCCCAACGCTTTAGATCCGG
The DNA here is from genome assembly GCA_030765125.1 of Candidatus Hatepunaea meridiana. GTDB lineage: Bacteria > Electryoneota > AABM5-125-24 > Hatepunaeales > Hatepunaeaceae > Hatepunaea > Hatepunaea meridiana. Next base: position 3,042 of record JAVCDD010000031.1, on the reverse strand, counting down.
CTTTGCGACGGCCAGGCCGGTTCGACCGTGAAATTGTCATACCTATTCCCGATCGTAGTGGCAGATTGGAAATTCTTGAAATTCACAGCCGGGGAATGCCATTATCAGAAGATGTCGATATGATGCATTTGGCAGAAATTACGCATGGTTTTGTCGGCGCCGACCTTGAGGCGCTTTGCCGGGAGGCTGCCATGATTTGCTTGCGCCGTATAATGCCGGATATCGATTTTAACTTGACCAGCATTCCTTACGAGCAACTCTCCCGGCTTGAAGTATATATGGATGATTTCCGCAGTGCGCTTCGTGAAATTGAACCGTCAGCGATACGTGAAGTCTTTATCGAAATTCCAAACGTTCTGTGGCAGGATGTCGGTGGACTTGAAGAGGTAAAAAAACGTCTCATCGAGGCTGTCGAATGGCCACTGAAATATCCTCATATTCTCAAACAGGCCGGAGTTGAACCCCCTAAGGGCATTCTTCTGGCAGGACCGCCCGGATGTGGTAAAACAATGCTCGCCAAAGCTATCGCTAATGAGAGCCAGGTGAATTTCATTTCAGTTAAAGGTCCTTCTTTACTTTCAATGTACGTCGGCGAGTCCGAAAGAGGAATTCGCGATATTTTCCGTAAGGCGCGCCAAGCTGCTCCCTGCATTATTTTCTTTGACGAGATCGATGCTATCGTTCCCAAACGAAGCAGCAGCTCGTCAGACTCGCATGTGTCAGAACGCGTTTTAAGTCAACTGCTTTCAGAACTCGATGGGATTGAGGAATTGAAAGGGGTTCTGGTTTTAGGCGCTACAAATAGGCTGGACATGCTTGATCAGGCTGTCCTCAGACCAGGCCGGTTTGATGAGATTATTGAAATTCCCTTACCGAATAAACTTGAGAGAAAAAAGATATTCGAAATCCATCTCCGCAACAAACATATTGCGGAAGAAATAAATGCCAATGATCTTGTGTCGAGAACGGAAGGACTGAGCGGCGCTGAAATCGAATCTATTTGTAATAAGGCAGCGCTTGAAGCAGTCCGGAGAGCGGTGGAATTAAGCAACGGTAAGCTCACCGATGATGTAAAACTGCTTATCAAGCTTGATGACATCGATAGAGTAATACAAAAATACTTCGATAAATAGGCAAACTCCAGTTATCGATAACATTCATGTCTGAAGAGAAATCAATATTCATAAATCAAGCGATGACCCCCAGCGACCGCGAGGTCGTTTACCTTTATTGTCTGACCGGATCAAATATTAATCGGGCTTTTAACGTATTGGGTATCAATAGCAGAAATCCGGTTTTTATGCATGGTTATAACGGCATCGAAGCGGCAATCAGTATGGTTCCTTTTAACGAATTTTGCGGAGCGGATGCGGAAACCAAAATGCAGGATCTGGCTTGGGTTGGTCCTCGAGCCTGCCGTCACGAAGAGATTATAGAATATATTATGGATCAAGCTCCGGTGTTTCCCGTTTCTTTCGGAACTCTTTTCACTTCGATATCGAAATTGGAAAATACGATAAGCGCAAATCACGAGGCAATTATAGAATTTTTAGATTGGATGAACGATAAGGAAGAATGGTCTGTTAAGGCGCTTATCGAAATGAAAAAGGTAAAGCACAGACTATTTTCGCAAATATTAAAAAAAAATTCAGCTCGTCTTTCCACTTTGACCAAAGGAGTGAGATACTTTGAAGAACAGCGTCTCCGAAACGGTATTGACAGAGAATTAAAACTATGGATAAATGATGCAATCGGGTGCATACTAAAAACCATGAATGATTGCACTATAGATTTTAAAGAACGCAGGGTGATCGATTGCAGCAACGACGATAATGAGATGAAAGTTATCAGGAACTGGGCTTTTTTAATAAAGAGGAATTTTATATCGGCTTTTAACGAAATCGTTGCTGGAATTAATACCGAATATAAATCGCGAGGATTGGAATTAGAACTATCGGGACCCTGGCCGCCTTATAGTTTCGTTCCATCGATCACAAGGGAGTCTCAACCATGAAACACCTTGTTTATTGTATTTTCTCCCATTCCAACTTCGACTTTCAAGCTTTACCGGCAGGAATTGACGGACAACCTGTCTCGATATTATCCACTATCGATCTTGACTTGGCCTATTCGATAATAAATGAATTGAATACCGAATCGAGCATAGCTCATTTATTGATATATCATCAAGTTATCGAATCATTTAATAGGCATCTGACGGTCATTCCGATGCGGTATCCGACGATATTTGCGAATAAATCAAAGACTGTAAAGCATCTCACCGAGTGGAAAGATCAATACTTAAAAATGCTGGAAGAATTAGACGGCTGTGTCGAAATGGGGATTCGTATCCTGAACAATGAACACGCACGTCATATTTTACAAGTCAAGGCTGAAGATATACATCCAGTAACTCAAATGCTTCAATCCGATAAACCGGGAACAACTTTTCTGAAATCGCGGAAAGAATATTACAAAAAGAAAGCGAATCCTCATTTTATAGACAATAATACCAAAATAAATAATGTTTTTAAGGGTTTATTTGTCGATTTCAAGGAGGAAGACATTCAAAAGAACGACATTATGAGTTCGTTATACTACCTTGTACCGAGAGAGAACATAAAGAGATTCAAGAAGATGTTCCATCGAATCAGTTCAAATGAATCCCCAAAACTGCTTTTAAGCGGACCTTGGCCACCGTACAACTTTGTCCAATCCGAATTGAACCAATGATGACTAACGCGCAAAATACCATATCACCCGCTGGCAGACGGGGGCGTCTGCCAGCGGGCTTCAGGTGGTTTTACACATTAATCAATTATGAGTGATGAGCACAAAGATTCATGAATTCACAACATAATAATCTTAAAAATACAATGAAATCCAAACAGGATCGTAATGCTAAGTTTAAAAAGCTGAAGTTTCGCACCTTTTGTAAACTGTTGTAATCATTGATTTGTTTTCAGTCATGGAAATTGTATTCATGGCATAATCAACAATATATGAATTTCCATTTATATGCATTATGCGGTTTTATTAAGG
>JAVCDD010000227.1 GCA_030765125.1 Candidatus Hatepunaea meridiana | reverse complement strand
TTATCCGGTTCGAGCACAAGATGAAACTCATCTCGACTTGGCGTAAACTCGGCGTGTAACAGTTCAAAGTCGAGTTCTGTTACTTCGTCCTCGAGAACCTCGACCTCTTCTGCGACCAGCGAATGGTAGTCTTCAGCAGTGACTACAACGTCATATATCCAGGCTGGGATCTCTTCAAAATGATATTCCCCATCTTCATTAGTGACTTCCCGGAAATCAAACCGCTCAATTAAAACCAACGCATCCGCAATAGGATCATCGGTCGCCGGATCGGTTACAGTACCTCTCAGCTCGCCATATCCTGCGATCACCGACAATGTCGCCGGAATCTCCACCTCGAAAAACTCGGGATTGTTGGTGCAAACGATGATGGTTCGTTCAAAATCACCGGGTTCCAGGTCTTCGGTGTTGATGGTCAGGGTGATTTCGGCTTCTTCTTCATGTTCAATCATACCTGAAACTGGATCGATTTCGATCCAGTCAACTCCTTCACCGGTATCATCGAGCGAAAACCGGAGCACACTTTCTTCCTCACCGACATTCCTGATAGTAAGGGTTTCTTCAATCTCAAGTCCCAGGTTCACTACAAGCTCGAAGGCTTCCGGATCGAATTCAGGTTCCGGTAGTGCACTGTAATTGTCTTCCCAAACTACAATACCTGCCATCTGCCAGGTGGTATACAAAGTTCGGGTCCACGGATTATAATCCATACCAAGACCGTTCCCGGGGATTGCATCTTGCCCCATTACATGCTCTATCAACTCACCATCCAAGGAATATTCATCAACCAGATCGTTCCCGGACATTACTAAAAGTGTTCCGTTTGGAGGATAATATTCAATAGAAGTTGCGCCATAGTTAATCTGATATGATTCTATGAGCTCATTATCAAGGGTGATCTCACGTATGGTTTGACCCCAGTCAGCGATGTAGAGATGGTCATTTTCAGGGCAGTAAGTGATCCCATGCACTTGACAGTTAGCTCCAAAATCATCCAGTAGTTCCCCTTCGACATCGAAGTGGTAGATGTGTCTGCCAGAAGCATCACCAAGCCACCAGGAGTTGTCTTCAGGAATGTAATCGAATCCATAGCAGTCTGCGGGACCTTCCAGGTGGATCCTCTCAACAACCTCCTCAAAGTCATCCGTTATGACCACCACAGTGTTTTCACGTAAACGCATTACATAGATTAATCCGTCTTCGTGATTTGTGGCGATACCGTATGTATCGGGAACATCAAAATCTCCCAAATCTATCCGTTCTATCTCCCTAAATTGGGAATAAGAAGGAGCAACGATAAATACAAGCAGCAGCAATATCGCTGTATAAAAGGAATGTGATTTCTTCATTGTTTATCTCTTGAAATTGTTAAATCATTGATAAATTGAGGCGACACGGGTAATCCCGAAACTTCGGGATACGTTACTTCACTAATGTAACCTTATATTGTGAAGTATGTCCTCTTGCCTCAAAGCGAATCATATATATGCCACTCGCCAGATCAGATCCATCGAATGTTGTGGTGTAGATACCTGCCTGACGACGACTGTTTACTAACTCTGTAATATGCCGACCAGCTAAATCAAATACATTCAGTTTTACATTTGCAGCTTCAGGCAGACTGTAATTGAGCTTCATCAATGAATTAAACGGATTCGGATATGCTGAAACAATAGCAAACTCATCCGGCATATCAACTGATTCGGTTAACTTAATTACTGATAATGCGTCCTGGTTATAGACGTCCTTACCGGATAGCAATGTATAACCAATCTGATTCAGATTACCATCACAAAGCAATTTAAGTTCGAACGGTTCACCTTCAATTGCGCCATCTATGACATCTGTTGTCAGATCGTCACCCCAGACAGCAATACCACAGATTCCATCTCGTATTACACCGCTGCCGACTAACTCATCTGAGGCATATATTCCAACTTCACCTGTCATTGATGGATCGGTTGTTACTAACAGGCTCATATTTGAGCCAGTCCGAGAATGAACAGGTAATAAACCGGGCTCAGTATAGACGGAAGACTGATGAATAATATTGCCGGACATCGCTTCTTCATGCTCGAACACGTAGACAAGCTCAACGTCTTCGTCAACATTCACGTAATATCCCCTTCCAGTACGCATATCACCCATATTACTGTAGTCCCAGGCAGGGATGTAGAAATTGCCATAGCCGTCCTTGGCAATAACCAGATGTTCCTCGATGCGGGATAGGGCAAGTGTTGCCTCTATCGGAAAGTTTGGATAGTAGGAAATAATCTGCCAGCCACTTTCAAGATCTATCGGTTCCTCGCGCAGTACCGTCCAACCTACCAACCGTACCTCAGCATAATCACGCATCTTGACCTGGTAACCTTCATTAACAGACCAGCCGGGAATATTATTGAAGTTATAGTCAGGGCGGTAGAAATGTCCGGATCCGTCCTTCATCATTTCAAGTAAGTCGGCTTCAACCAAGTCAGCCATCAACACCTCGACGTCCTCTTCGTCAGGTTGAAGATTGGCTGAAACCAGATTCCAGCCAATGCTCAAGTCCAATTCTCTGTAGGTATGAACCTCACCCTCTTGAACCTCCAGAGTTACAGGGATAATTGTCTCACCACCAATACCGTCGTGTGTGAAAACAAGTTCGCCTTCAAAGGTCGCATCAATTGGTAATCCTGTCGCATCTAAGACCAGCCTGAAGTTCTCACTCGCTTCAGCCTCGATTACTCCCTCTTCAGGTTCTATCTCGAACCATCCGTAGTTGGTTGCAAGCTGCCATATCGCAATTCTATCGGGATTTTGCACAATGCCAATTAACACCCAACTATAAACGTCAAGTAGATTGGTGATACAGATACCACCGGGACGACCGCGTACATCAGCAATTTCAGTAACCAGAGAAAAGTCACCATTCTCAAGATTAACCTTACTGACAGCGAGATCTGTTTCCTCACCACGTCCGAAGATGTACAGATTGTATCCGTCCGGATCATCAGGCCAATATGCGAGACCGTAGGTTCGTAAATCACCGGGACGGTCTATCGTGCCAGTTAAATGACCGTCTCTATCTGATATGTAAATGTCTGATGTGATGTCAGCGGAGATGAATCGCTCATTATCGCTATCATAAATCAGGGAACGATATGAACCCGCTTCACCTTCTATTTCGTGGACGAGTTCACCATCGGTGTCGAATCCGTACAGTATCCCTTCGTCAGCGCCCCAGATCAGTTCGCCGTCCCAGCACAAGTCGCGTATTCCATAGTCGGATTGGTGAAACTGGTCGAATTCGCGGATGAGTTCACCATCCCGGTTGAAAACGTATATCTTATTATCGTCTTCCCGATTGTTCCCACCAGATACAAAGTAATGATCCGCAGCGAAGACAACTCCGTTAATCTGGTCGTCATCAGCGGTTTCCTGTGTGTTCTGTGTTTCGCGCAGTTCCCACACTTCCAGATCGGGAACTTCGGGCAGGTTGCGTTCAACCATCCATACAAGTGGGGCGTTGCCACCATTGGCAACCTCGAATTCAAAGATGTGATCATTATCCGGTTCGAGCACAAGATGAAACTCATCTCGACTTGGCGTAAACTCGGCGTGTAACAGTTCAAAGTCGAGTTCTGTTACTTCGTCCTCGAGAACCTCGACCTCTTCTGCGACCAGCGAATGGT
>JAVCDD010000241.1 GCA_030765125.1 Candidatus Hatepunaea meridiana | reverse complement strand
TTCAACTGGTTCGTATTTCTCCTTTTCCAAATCCTCTTTGATTTAGATATGCAGAGATTCATTCTCATAGAAACGATACTGTACAATACTCCAATATTTGTCATCTTCCTGAATCCTGATCCGCGTCGGAGCTTTCAATTGATCTGCAACCCTCAATGCATCTCTAACAGTAATCTCAGACAGGTCACAGGTCTCAGTTCCTCCGGGATCCGATCATTTATCGATTCCCAGACCTTCTTGTCCAGCGTCCTATTGATGACCCCGGTTATTGTGACCTTGTGTGTATCCAGGTCATGGGTTTTTGAACCCTCTTTGCTTTTGCCGAGCTTGGCAACAATGGCTTCTTCGATTTTGATTCGGTGCGCCTTCGATGCATCCTCGTCGACTTTTGCCTCAAGCCATGCCTTGCTGAGCTGCTGTGCGTTCAGGTCAACCGTTGATATTGATTTAGTATGCATATTTGTTCAATCTCCGCGAGTGTAATCCGTTAACTGATGTCTACCCCCCTATCTTTCTTATTACAGGAAACGAGTCAAAAGTGTCGGATAAAATCAGCGAAAAATTTCGAAATTGTATTTTTAATCGAGTTCGTTTCTCTTTTCACGAGGCATCCGCTTGGCGGTGCGAGCAAGTAGTGGAAATTTCATGATCCTCATCTGAAGAGCTCGTCTCAATTGAAGAGTCGGCTCGTTTTACTTTGAAAGCTTGCTCGCCGAATTCCTTTGCCAGGAATCTCGTGAAGATGCGGGCGATGCTATCACCAACGACGGTGTTCGCATCGATCACACAACTTCGCTCAATCCTGTCCAGTCGAAACCGAGCTTCCAATTGAATCCGTGTTCGACCTTTCAGTCCTTCAACAGCCATAACAGCCAGAAGCAGGGAGTCTTTCACTGCATCCATCGGTATCTCCGGTTTAAATTTGTAAGTGTATTTTGTACAGTACATTGATTCCTTAGCACGGTTTATCACACCCCCCTATCCTTCTTATTACCGGAAACGAGTCAAAAGTGTCGACCGATTTCACAGGTAAATTTTCAATCCCGCATTTTCAAGCAGTTTTTTAATCTTATTGACCGCAGTGTAAAGCGTTGACCGTGGAATGTTTAACTCGCGTGAGACCTCGGTAATATTTTTCTCGGAAAATAATTCACAGAGTCGTCGCAGATCCTCCGGAAGCTTGCCTATCGCCATCTCAAGATCAATCTTGAGATCCAATCGTTCTTCCCGGCTCCGATTCGTCGCGCCGGTCGATTGCAAATATTCTTCAATGTCCACCGTAGTCCATCTCTCCTCCGGATGTCCATCATCTTCGACCTGGACAAATTCATTTAATGATCCGTTGATAGCGCGAGGATCACGCTTTTGCGCAAACTGAGTTTCGATCAGATTGACTATTTTCTGTTGCACAATCCCAGTGGCAAAGGTGCGAAGCGAGGCTTTGGATGGATCATAATCCTGAAGATGTCGCACCAACTCGAACATTAGTTCCTGCTCAATATCAGGCTGATCCGCATAGCAAAATCCCGACTGCTTGCACAGTTGTTTCGCCATGAATCGGATGAGCTTGACCGTAGACTCATCGATTCCGGTGTAGCGGTTTCGACTACCCATCATTCCTCCTCAGACCGAGGAGGAGTCCGCCCTGGGTGCCGGTCTACCTTAAGAGAGCAAAACGGAGGTCGTCGTGAATGGCGTCCCATAAGGGATCGACACCCACAACGGCCTCCGTTTATCGGCCAGCCGTTTGTCTGGTGTTAGTGTATAGAGTTATTGCTGGATGAGGGGCTCTTCCAACTGCAGTTGAAAGGGCAATCCATCCTGTACTTTCAACAGCGGAATTATTCCATTCCGAACACGATCGAAGTATTCGAACAATTCCACCGTCTGTGTCTTTAGTTCATATTCGCGCCTCGGCGACATCGGTTTGTTATGTCCTCGTTTGCCGAGGAGTACCTCACGAACGATCCGCATCGGAGGATCAAATACCGGTTCACTTTCGTGAATGGTGAGGTTTTCAAATCTCCCGAAGCTGATATCCTGCATCAGCTTCAGCAGATGTTTTCGTGGTTGGGAAAGGTATTGATGCTTCATTTGAGCAATTTCTCCAGTGATGTTGCATAGTTTCTTTCAAATTCACTATCAACTTATATCATCTCAATTCAGAAAACATGAACAAATCCTTCCCTTTTCCTTCCTTTTTCCTTCCCGGAGAAAAAGGCATAAAAAAAGCCGCCCAAAATGGACGGCTATGAAAAGATGAATTACTTGAAGGGTTACTCTATGATTACGATTTCCTCTTCTGAAATGGTCAGACCACATCCATGCTTGGAATATGTCTTTAAAATCTCAAGCGCATTCTCCGCTTTATCTTTAACTGCTGCTCTGAAAGCTGTTCGGATATTATGAATGCGTTTATCCAAAACATTTGGATTTACTTCTATATCATCACTGTCAGAGGCTCCCACCGCAGCCTTGAATAAAACCTCCTTGTCGACTCGGTTTGATCCTGCCTTAGCTTTTATAGCCATGATTACAAGAACATCGAAATCTCTGGGTTGAAGTTCCAAACGGTGTCCATATAACTTGGCTTCACGTGTTGTCCTATTTACAACCAGATCCCCTTTCCCAACATCAGGAACACTAATCGTTTGTGATTTTAGTGCTTTATCATAAGCATCGACGAGCGACATCATTCCTATCCAATTGCTGCCAACGGGTCGGGAAACAAGATTAGATATCGCCAGAACCGCTATACCGCTTGAACGCCATGCACCTATCCAGCGATCTTTCAGCCCCTTCAAGGAAGTTGAAAGGACAATAACCGGTGATGATGATTCTACGTAAAGGTTTTGAATTACGACATTCAGATCAAGGAACAGTGCGTTAATCTGGAAGAATACAGGGATTGTCTTGGAAGAGGCAAGCTGCTGGTCGCCTAATTTGATAGGTCTGGTGGGTTTATGTATCGTTATCTTATTTATCGGATTTAGTTCAAGGATGTCAGCCAGTTCGAGAGCGAGTTTTTCAAGGTGAAATTCATAAAGGATAACATCTGCCTTTTTCAAATTCAAGGTATCACACTGTTTGGGTGATTGGCGGCAATAGGCGGCAAAATCGTCAGATCCATGTTTTATAATCCCCCGCGGACAATATTCGCTGTTAAGCTTGGGACATGGATAGGTTTGTGCGATCCGGTCGGTTGGTCGCAGGTACTTACGTTGAATTACGGCAAACTCATTTCCGAGCTTATCCTGCCAATCCGCGGTGGTTCCTAATAGATTAGACAAACGTTCAAGAGCCGACCACATCTTCATCTTTAGCCTCTGCGTCATTAACACCTGCAGGAAGGATGAATCCGCGCTTCGTCATCCACTTCTCCAGACATACACAGTCATCGTCGTGGCTGTATTGGGCAATGTTTCCGCGACAGATGGTCAACGTCCGAGGTGACCGGATGTTCTCAAACTTCACATCAAAGCTGGCGCCAATAAGTCCTACTTCCTCGGGAATTTCCTCTTCCCTATCAGCCATGCATTGAAAAAGGTCGGTTGCCTTGTGGATTTCGGTCTCAGGTATCTCGCTATCCCAGGAATATTGAACCTCTTTCAGACGAATCCATTCAAGACCGGGGATATCACTGCAGACCAACGAAGATCGACCATCGATACGTAAGGGTTCGAGCGTGTACTTGTTTGCACCGGGGAAGTGATTTTTGTTGCCAAAAAGATACTTACCGAAAAACTCCAGATAAATCTTCTTGATGCGTTTGTTCTCAGCATTCATTCTCAGTTCGCCAAGCGCCTTATCATATACCAGAACATCATGATTTTCGGGTCGAAAAAATATGCTGCTGGATTGACCATCAACTATGCTTCCTTCGCGGCGAAACGGTCGACCATGCCGCACTAAGAATCTGACCTCGTCCTCACGATCAAATGCGAATACCTTCGTTCCTCGGCCTCGCTTATTTGCAAGAAACCATTCCTCAAGATTCTTTTCCAGAATGGCAATTGTTGGAGTGTCGAGGGATGGTGTAGTTTTCAGGGAGGTTTCTTCGGCCAGGAAGTACTCAAAGGATCGTTTTTTTTGCATGGATTGCTCGGCATGTTTACGCTCAAGCAGATTACTATCCTGCAACCACACCTGTACCGCGATATCTGCTGGGCTGGAGTCATCCTCTGAACTAATCACTAAACCGGACTCTTGAACACCTTGAATGAGATCATCCATACCATCTTCATGCGACATCTCGTGAACGAAATACAGCGCGTTGAGCAGATCCATAGGTATTTGACCGTCGGGATCAATCAGGATATTCGCTAACAGCTCATAATCAAAATCCTCATGCCTATCTGCTGATAAACTCAGTCCTCTCCCTGAGAGATAATCCTCATTGGGTTTGAGAAGTTGAATGAGGTGTTTCAGCTGAATAGTCTTCAACATATCGGGGTTGGCGAATCGGCGTAGGTTCAGTGTGGGCATTATGAATACTCCTCTCTGTAAGCGATATCAGTAACCGCTGGTGATATAGGTTGCCAGCGCATGTTTCCAGCTCTTACCCAAACTTAATTCAGCTTGGAGTCAGTCAAGGAACATTCCACGGTTTTAGGCTGCTTCGTGTCCTTTTCGCCGAATAGAACCGAATCCAATACACGTTAATATACGATTCTTTTGCTCAATCGACAATCTATTTTGCGCTTGAACGTAAATTCTCAGGGAGAGTGGTCGACACTTTTGACTCGTTTCCTGTAATAAGAAGGATAGGGGGGTATGTGAATATACCATTGGACATCACCCCGCAAACAAACCGGAATGATATTATTATGAATAACAAGAACTTATTCTCTCAACGGAATTGCGTTCACCGAATCGGATGTAGTGAAGCATTCAGTCTAACAGCAGAGTTCCTAAACCCAACAGGAACTCAACTTGAGCGCTTCGAAAACGCTCTGGGTATCTACTCAACCTGGCTGGCAAGGGTGATCATCCAGCGGATGGGCATTAAGGCGAATACATCTCACTCAGCAGAACATTCGGCTCAACCTGCCTTGACTTCTCACCCAAACAACTGCACCGTTGGAGTCCCAAGTTCATGTAAAACTGGAGGTTCTAACAAATGAACAATATCGGATCCACGCAATTCAAGCCCGCCATTGGATACCTCAGACGCTCAACAGACCGACAAGAACAATCCATCAGCGACCAGAGGCGTGTGATTGAAGCCTATGCGGTAAATAATGGATACAATCTTCTTAACTACTATACAGATGATGCCATCAGTGGAGCATCGTCTGAAGGCAGGGCAGCTTTCCTGCGGCTCATCCAGGACGCTAAGCAGCGCGATTGTCCGTTCCAGTTTGTTCTTGTGTATGATATCAAGCGATTCGGAAGGGTCGATAATGATGAAGCCGGATACTATCGCTACCAGCTTCGTCGCAATGGCGTCGAGATCATCTATGTATCGGAGAACTTCAACGGCGACGACACCGATGATCTGTTGCGACCAGTCAAGCAATGGCAAGCACGCCAGGAGTTGAAGGACTTGTCAAAAGTCACGATCCGTGGGCTGCTGTCTCGCGCCGATGGTGGCTGGTGGGTAGGAGGCATACCGCCGTATGGATACGATCTAGCATATTATGATGGATCGGGGCAATATTTATGCACTGTCCGTTTTATGGGGGATGGTTCGAAACAAGTGCTTGATCAGGATGGAAATATCACTCGAACCGTTCCGAAGGGAGAGCGGCTGCAGTTCACTAAGCGTGATAAGTCTCGTCTTGTGCTTGGACATCCGGATCGCATAAAGCTCGTTAAACAGATATTCGACTGGTACGTGTTAGAAGGCATCGGTTATAAAAGCATCGCAGACCGATTGAATCAGGCTGGTGTGCCCACCCCGATGGGAGGTCGGAGACGAACATCCAAAGAGGCAAAGTGGTGCGCTACGACAATTATGTCGATCCTGCAGAACCCGGTCTATACTGGCGATATGGTTTGGAATCGGCTGTCGTTTGCCAAGTTCTATAAGATTTCAGAAGGATGTGTTGCGCCTGCACGAAAGTTCCCAGGACACGGACCTTCACGCAACGGACAGGAAGATTGGATCGTCCACCGCAACAACCATCCAGCTATCGTTACACGGTTACGATTTGATCAGGTTCAGAAACGACGCGAGGCGACTGCGAAATTCGGTTATGCAAATACGTACAACGTAGGTAGAGGCGCCAGATCGCCATACCTTTTGACTGGATTGATTCATTGTGCCAACTGCGGACATAAGTGGTTTGGTTATACGGTCAATAAAGGTCGACGCCGTAAGGATGGTTCGAATGTCAAGACCCTCTATTACGCCTGCGGCGGGTATACCAGCAAGGGAAATTCGGTATGTCAAAGGAGAATTGTTCGAAAAGAATGGCTGGAAAGCTGGGTTGTTGATCATATTGAATCCCTGTTAAAGGAACATTTCGGGACGCCGGAGGGGCTTAAGAAGATACGTCGGATGGTTGAGGATGAGATCAGTAGTATGGTTCCTGAGATCGGTGAAGAGCTCGACCAAGTGGAGATCGGGATTTTGGACATCAAGCAAACCATCTCCAATCTTATCGAAAACCTGACCTTGACCAACAGAGAATACGTCGACGTTAGGTTAGTTGAACTGAAACGAGAACTGAACGTTCTCGAATCCAAACGATTGGAGTTAGAAGCAGCCGGAGTGAAGAAGCTCGAAATCAATCGTCTTATCGATCAGGCAGTCGAACTAGCAGGAGAGTTTAAAACAGCGTTCGCTGAAGGGACAATTGCGGAAAAGAGGTTGTTATTGAGAGCATTCTTGAAACGGATCGAACTTGATCCTATAAAACAAATAGGTGTGGTTGAGTTTATTGTATTGCAGGGAGCGAAGGAATTCGAAAAGAAAAGTGGATATACACTCGATGTAAAATTACAGTGATAATAAAAGGTAATAAATCAAAAGCGCATTATATGCATATATTTTATCATCAGAAAATCATCTACGAATAAATAATACCCGATATACGTAAATTTGACCGATTAACAGAATATGAATAATTTTGAGTGTTTCTGAAGTATTTAATAATACAGTATCTATAAGTGGCTTTTTTGGTGTTCTTTACTATAGGAAAAAGGATATGCATTCATTGCACGAAAAGCCCGATTTTAGTGTGCAAAAATAGAAAACCGACCCTCTTCGGATCGGTCTTCTTTATCACCTGTAGCGGGGGCAGGATTAGGGGAGGTAAAGAAGACGTACTGTCTTGTTCCAGAATACCCTCTGTTTGTCCATCTTCTCGCATTTCGAATTAAATCTAATCGTTATTATAGTATTATCAAGATATTACAAAAATATAAAATATTTACCACTCCCTGCCTGATTCCTCAAATCTTACACCAAATGCACCCTTATATATGGATAGAACTGAATTGAAATACAATATAATCGTGTATTCAAATCGGGCTATGTGAATCCAGGATATTTCTCTCAATGTTAGTGTGCGTGACCTCGCTTCGAATAATAATGAAGACAGCGATTGCATCTCTAAATAGTTAGAACGATAACCTAACGTGTTAAGATTGGGATCGTATGATGAGATTTCAACCTTTTATTTAGTAATATCTTTACTAAATCCTTTCTACTGCTTGTAATTTTTGTAGAAATCTATATATTTATGTGAGCTTATGGTCAAATAATAGTTGAGTTCAAATGAGGTCATAATGAAAGCAGTCATTCTTGTTTTCGCAGCAATATTCGTTGTACTGATTGTTGCTATAGCGCTGTACATCTTCATTCCCGGAACGATTGATGTTGCCAGCGAAAAGAAAGCTGAAATCCTGATTGATGGTAAAAAAGTTGGCGCTATCAACGAAAATGAAATTTCGAGTTTTAGGGTTTCCGCTGGCAAACATAATATTTCAATTGTAGAACTTAAAAGACCTGATAGTAGATTAGATACTACTGTTTCGGTATTTCCCGCAGGCAAAAAGCAAATTCATTACCCGCCGAAGGTTGAAATTGTAGACGTTGTGAAGAAAAAAATAAAACCTAAACCCAAACCTAAACCCCAAAAACCAATCAGGCCTGATAAACAAGTTATTAAAGAGCCTGTTGATAGAGAAAAGATTCAACAAGAAAAAATTCCACCTGTAGAGGTTAAAGAGCCGGAAATCGAAGTAGCTGTAACCCCGCCTGTATTTAAATCTGTTATCAAGGGATCAATAATCATAAAGTCGAAACTGCCAGGAGGGAGGGTTCTGCTTGATAATGTTGTAATGGGTACAACCAATGACATTGAATTTATAATAGACAACCTTCCCATTGATACAAAATATAATGTAGTTATCCAAAGCCCTGAAGGGTATTACGATTTTGATAAAACAGTCCTTTTAACTGAGAATCAACCGAATGTAACGTTGACTTACAAACCTGGAAAAGAAAAACAATTAGGTAGTACTCTTGTCGTTGCGAGTAATATTAACAACGGAGTTATCAAAATCGATGATGAAGTTATCCCAAAGAAAACCATAGCGGGTGATATAGTGAAAATATCGGTAAAATCTGGTAACCGGATGATTGAGATCAGCCATCCTTCTATACGTGAAGATTATTGGGCTCGTACAGAATATCCTTGCGAGGCTGGGGTTGAAGTACCATTTGATTGGCCCGTTCCAATGGAAATGGATGTTTTTAATCCTGCACTTATTAAGCTTACGTCCGTTGTAGCTGGTGTTAAGATGTCGGTATTTGGTGAAGTGATCGAAGGTCCCGAAGTTCATGCGAATACACCGGTTATTTTTGAATATGAAATGAAGGAAATGATGTTGGAAGACGCCTTGGTAAAAATATTCAATCCTAAGTATATTCCACAGACTATGCGAATCAATTTAAAAGCAGGTTTCGAATCGGAGGTGAGATTTGAGAACCCTGAAGTTCAGAACTACTTCGTCGAAGTCAAGATGCCTGCCTTGGATATGAGTGATTATCAGAGCCTCAATTTCTTCTTCGATACCATACCTGAGCCCTGTTATACTTATACATCCGGTGAAACAGATATTACGCTGAGCGATTTACCAAGAAGTCTCAAGCGAGTAAGAATTGTCTTTAAGTCAGAGGATTACGAATATAGAGGTCTTTATGATGTCAAGTTCACAGATAAACAGAGTTGCTTATTAAAACCGGATCAGTTCCATCCTGTTCGTATAGAGAGTGATCCTGTCGGAGCAACTGTATATGAAAAGAAAAGCGCAGAGTACAATAAAATTGGAACAACCCCAGTTGAATTCCCTGTATTAACCAAGTATTTCAAAATCGGACTTAAAATGCCTGGTCAGGATATGGAGGTTCGACAGATAAACAGTCGAAAACGTAAGCATATAGTTGTATTCCTAAGCCCGGAAGCAGCCAAGAAAATGAGTGAAGCAGAACGTTTATTTAACAGTTCACTTGATCCAAGCTTGACGCCAGTGGACGCTATCCAGAAACTCAAACAGGCAGATGCCTTATATCACGAGGTCTTGACTTTGTCGCCGGAATACACACAAGCAAAGTTAAAACGGAGTATTGCAATTATAAACATTTTGGAGTTCGATCATAAATCCGGAGTCGCATCAAATATTCAGCTTATTAAAGCTCGCTGCAATAAGGTTCAAGTATTTACAGATCAGGTTATCGAGGAAACGAACGAACCAATCGACAAGGCTCTGGCTATTTATATGCAGGGTAAAGCTAAAACAATACTGGGTGATAATAGTTCAGGTAATCAAAAGATAAATCTCTACAAAAAATCCGTTGACCTGATGAAAGAATCCCTGGATTATTACCAAAAAGGAAGTTTGCCAAATAAATACAGGCTGCTTTATGATGGTAGTTATGCGAATAAGGCAGCTACCGAACGCAAGTTGTTCGATGCTACAAGTGATGATCATTGGCGAAATGAAGCTATTAAGACCTGGAACAGTTACGATTTCCCGGATCTGCCATCACGTACTTATAGGCCTATTCCTAATAAATATAAGGAAATAAAGTATAAGGAACTTAAAGAGTTGAAAAGATAATCATCTGTAATTTTATATCCAAAAAGGAAAACAAGATGGCTGCTGTTATATCTAATACCTATCGCTGGTTGCTTCGGTTGTGCATGACCGTTTTATGGTTATTAATATTTATTTTTCCAAATCACGTTTTTTCTCAGGACTTGGAAGTACCATCTAAACCGAAAACGGCGCTTTTTAAGCCGTCTGAAAAGAAAAAATACCCAAAGAAGTTCTGTAAAAAATTACGGAAAATTCTAAATGAGGAATATAAGAACGTCAGGAAGAACTTCGAAGAAATGACTGAGGAGTTTAGAGAGAAAAAATCTAAAGATGACGAACTACCAAAGTGGCAACTGGATGAAACGGTTATTTGGGAAGAGGATAGATTCCTTGAGGTCCATGCACCGCATCCTTCACCCGATGGAAAATGGATGGCGAATCTTTTACAGAGTTTTGGCACTGATGTTAAAACAACCGTACTCATCTCTGATCTGGAGCGAACAGCTCAATTTGATATTATGACTTCGAGTGAACTTATTGTTTATTATAATAAAAGACGTTCCGCTTATTGTTTCTCCAAAGATGCTGGATTAGCCTGGTCGCCAAATGGAAAGATATTGGCATTTACTTCTATGTCAAAAGACCAACTGGACTTGTACTTCCTTGCTTTCCCGGTTACCAAAAAAGACAAGATGAAATTATGGCAGACTACCAAGGATGAAGCAAATGAGTTCCAACCAGTATTCAGCCCTACTAATGAGTATTTTGCTTATGTCAGTAATGCCCGCGGTGTTTACAATGTTTGTCTTGTTAATTTAGACCGCTGGCATGTATCTTCCCTAACAGGGGATGCAGGAACGGCTTCCTTTTCACCGGATTTTCACCCTGAGGAAAGGCAAATTGCCTTTGTCCGTGAGAAAGTTGGGGTCTATTCTATTGTAATTAGGGATTTGAAGTCGGACGATGAAAAAGTCGTTGTCGATGGGTTGTCATCACCATATATTTTCCCAACCTGGTCGCATGATGGTGAACTATTGGCATACCATGACGGAGAAAGCATCAAATCCGTTGATTTAAGTCGAGAAGTGGTGACCCTGTGTAACGACGCCTTGTCTCTAAAGGAACATAAGTTCGTTGATCGAATCGCATGGCTGCCTAACTCGGAACAGGTTATTTATACGAGGATAGACAAACGTGTAAAAACGCTTTATGTTTCTATGAACGAAGAGAGAGGAATCTTACTGACGCCTGCATCGACCACACAGATGCTTCATCAGACGAAACTTCTTGGTAAAACGGTCTATTATGGAGCCCATGAAAAGCATTGGAAGATTTTCAGAAGTTATATCAGTCTCTATATACCAAAAGTGGAGGATATATCAACGCATGCTAATGTTGTTATTTACAAGGCTTGTTTTACCGGAAAAGTAGTATTGAAAGGCGTCAAGAAAAAGAAATTAAAAGATCTTTCAAAAGAGAGCTCTTCAACGCAAGAAATTGATATTGCTGAAATAAAGTTGATTGAACCTACATCGGTTTCCGAGGAAAACATCATTGAATTAATAGAAACCGACGAGAAGAAGCATTTCAATATTCAAATATCGCTTAAACATGACGAAATCGTAAACAAAAAAGAAATATATGTTCGTCTAAACAGTCGGATAGCGAAACCTAAAAGGAAGCTCACCGTATCCTATACCGAATCAGCAGTCGGAGGCGGTCCCGGGGGCGCAATTAAGTAGTATCAATTAGAATATTCACATTATTCAGTCTAACTTGATGGAGGGAAAAATGCAACGTAGCAATTGGATAGTCCAATTACTTGTTTTTTCTGTTTTAGCTATGATTATTGGTTCCTGCGATGAATTGGCGCCAACAAATCCACTCGATCCTGCAAATACGGAGCCACCACACGGAATCCCAGTATTTACAGAAGTTAATGGACAAAAATGGGTTGGCAATCCTGCTCGATTTAAAGTTGCATTCGATGTCAATGACCTTGCTAATAGGGATGCACAAGTTATTGCTGAGTTTTCCTACCGAAATTCAAGTGAGAGTCCTTATGTTGCTTCAGGGTTTAGAACAGAACATAATGATACTCTTGAAATCACAGTGCATCATAATAAGAATTTTGGTATCTTTGATATTACCTTGAAATGGAGTGATATCTATGGAAATGAAATCGTAGATCAACCCGTTGCTGGTGTACTAATTGATGCTATACCACCGAAATACTTCTTTATTGCAGACACTGGTTTGTCATATTATGAATTAGATCGTGCTGGATCGGCTTATATCTTTGTTGTAGACGCCTATCAGACTGAAAATGCATTTATCGTTGGCGGTGTGGGTATTAATGAAAATGAAATTAAGTTGGAGCTTTCTGTGGGTGATCGTATAAAGAGTATCAACTTCACTCCAGCGGATGACCCATCAGCATTAATTCAGAAGTATCGCGATCATCTAAATCAGCAGTATGCTGGCAGTTGGGAAGTATTTACAAAACCGGTTTCCGATATTACCGCTGAACTAAGCAGCTTTGGATCTGACTCATTGAATGTTAATGCAAGTGTTCAAGTTAAAGATATCTTCCTGAATGAGAATATCAGTATAGCAAATCATATTATTATACGTGGCGCAGAAGATCAAACATTGGCTTGCGCTCCGTTAAATTTTCTCAGAACTGAGGTAGCTTCTTCAAATTCAAAACCGTTATGGGTAAAGAACAACGCTGACGAGGATGGAGGAGCAGATCTGATTATAAATGGTGTTGAGATTATAGGTATTAACAACGCCTTTACCGTGGTGGATCTCCCAGCTAACGGCATAACAATAGCCGCTGCGTGTTCAGCTGGAATCGATATTACCTTTACACCTATCACCGATGGTGTTTTCAATGATACTTTACTGATAACAAGTAATGATCCTTTGGTTTATTACCGGGTTGGAATTTCCGGTACAGGTGGGACATCTGAGATCAGAATAAACCCAATCACTCTTGAATTTGATGCTGTCAATCCCGCTGACTCGGATTCATCGGTGAAATCCTTCACTATTGAAAATCATGGTTGCGATCCCTTAGTGGTTTCAGCTATTGATGTCGCAGGCGCTGGTTTTGAGCTTGATCTCTTAGGAAACCTGCCTTTAACATTGAGCGAAGGTGAAATTAGCCAGCCTATCGAGGTTGTGTTTAAGCCGGAAGAAATCGGGATGTATAGCGGCTCAATAACTATCATATCCGACCATATACATACACCGAACCTCAATCTGCCTAACCTGATAGGCTATGCAATCAGCGGCGCTCTGATTGTCGCGCCGGATATTCTTGATTTCGGCGAAGTGCCCGTCCCTGAATCGGCTGCAAGATCGCTATACTTAAAGAACACAAGCACTCGGGATGTTACAATTAATGAATTTATTTTCAACCCTGAGATTCGTGAAAACATAACACCTCAGGTTGAAGTTCCTTTTATCCTCGTTCCGGATGAAGACATAAACGTTGAATTTGTATTTCAAACTAAAAAGGATGATCTTGATGAGATAACCGACACTTTAACTATCTCAACAAGTAGTAGTGATATTGAACGTCCAATTCGACTAAAAGCAATGGCATCCCATCTTGAGATCGACAGACCTGCTTATAATTTCGAAAATGTACCTGTTACCTTATCCAAACAGGATACATTATGGCTAAAGAACAAGGGCAACATTGATTTAAGTGTTGATGAAGTAACAGTAACAGTGCCGTTCGAAATCGTGGATTTTCCTCAGGATGACATATCACCGAACGATTCAGCTTCTTTCATTGTCAGCTTCTCGCCAACAGAGTCGCAGCAGGAACGGTCAAACCTGTATATAGTATGTAATGATCCACATAGTCCTATTGATTTAAACAATTACTTTTCCGGCAAAGGTATCCCGCATCTGATTGACGTCAATCCGCAAACAGTCGATTTTGGTGGAGTAGAAGTCCCTGCAGAATTAATCCTTCCATTTACTTTACAAAATCTGGGTGGCTTAAATATCCAAATCAATAATATATCTTTCTTACCTAATACATTAGACGAGTGGTACTCGATAGAAAATGAAACATCATTCACTCTCGCTCGAAATGCTTCAGAATCCATTGACATCAAGTTTCACACAATCCCTGCTGATATTGGGACGAAGACCGGTTCTATAGTAATCGACGTGGATGGTGGCGACGCTATTCATATGCCGATGGTCAGAGCTATCGCACAAAGAGCTGTATTTACCCCGATAACGGAATCCTGTGAATTCGGACAGGTATGGGTCGGATGCTCTGATATTGAAACGATCAGATTATACAACGCCGGCAATATACCACTTGAAATAAGCAATGTTCGAGTGCTAAGAGCAGGCGAGGACGTCGTTAATGATACTTTCTCGGTTTCGGAAAATAGTTTCATTATCGGTCTGAGTCTTTACCATGATCTTGAAGTGACATACTCTCCATCGTTGGAGGGTAGTCATTCCGCAAGTCTTGAGTTCACAACAAACGACGCTGCCAATCCAACTTACATCATGGCAAACTGCCTGTTTGGAACTGCCGAACCGGCAGTATATATAGATAACCCTATTAGAGACATCACAGAAGAAGAAGGATTTGATACTATCATGGTTGCAGACCTCCACGATGTATTCAAATCGCATGCTGCTGATATCGATCTTTCATTTTCGGTATCACCTGGATGTACGGTTACTATTGCGGGTGATACATTGATTGCTGAAATTATTGATGACAGTCTCTGGATAAGGGCTGCTGAAAACACTAATGGCAGTTTTGCATTCGAGGTTACTGCTGAAGACAGCGTTGGCGAAGGTGAAAGGGACATGCATTCACGTTCTTCAAGGAGTGTCAGAAGTAAAAGCTTAAAAATTAATATGAGTCATAACTCAATAAGCAACAGTGTATTAAGAGATATTCGGGCTCGTTTTTCAAAGGGTATTGCAGAGCGGGTTTCTATTCCGAGGCGGGATTATAGCGTTATAAATGAATTTACTCTGCACATTACTCCGGAAAATGACCCACCCTACTGGGTGGAGGATGACACCACCGAAATCGAAGTGGCTGAAGGTGAACGAGTGGCATTCACTTTAATTGCGAAGGATCCGGACTATCTATATGGAAATGATGCTTTGAGTATAAGCTTGGAACAATGGGGAGGGACGCAGGATAAAGGGGCAAGGTTCAATGTGATTGATGACACAAGCTGTTCTTTTATATGGCATACTAGTTATGGCGACCATAGAGGAGAGCCCTATCGACCAATATTTCAAGTAACTGACCAGGTTGGAGAACATAGTGAAATAACGATTTCAATTACAGTAACAGACGGTAACCGCGCCCCGATGATAAGAAATCCTGGAAACCATAGGGTGAATGAGGATAGCGACCTTATATTCAACGTTGAGTTTTTCGACCCTGACGAGGATGAAATTACATTAGTACCCTCTTCCGATGATCTTCCCGACGGTTATGAATTCACTGATAATGGCGATGGTACCGGCGGTTTTTCATGGCGTCCCGGTTTTGAAGCAGCAGGTAGTTATACTCTTATAATTACCGCCTCGGATGGGCATAATGAAGGTGTTGCGTCAATCGGCATTCTGGTTAATAACACTAATCGTCCACCAAGGTTGGAAGCGCCGGTCCAGCGGATAGCTAACGAGGGAGACTCACTGACAAATTTTATTTTAGACGCTGAAGATGACGATAACGACGACCTTAGTTATTCTATCGTAAACCCTATGAATGGTCAGCGCTTAGATGGTAATCGACTTATTTGGCGACCGGCTTATAACCAACAGGGCGTGCACGACGTTATCTTTGTTGTTCGGGATAATGGTTTGCCAAATAACCTGGAAGATCGTGATACTACTACGATTACCGTGAACAATATAAACAGAATACCGGTAATCGAAGAGATTGGTGTTCAAGGTGTTGATGAAAGAGATACCCTTAGAATGCAGATACATGCCTATGATCCCGACGGTGACACATTAATATTTGAAGCCTCATCAGAAGACGAAGTTCTGTCTGAGTTGTTAGATAGTTTATTTACCGACAACGGCGACGGGACAGGAGATCTCGTATGGACACCGGGATATAATGATGAAGGTACATATACAGTAACCTTTACTGTATCTGATTTGGGTGAACTTGTTGTGGGTGAAGAAGTTACAATTAATGTGGTTAGCGATAACTTCAGCCCACAGTGGGATGATATTTCCGACCAGAGTACCGATGAACAAGAGAGGCTTTCTTTCAATGTTACTGCATCGGACCCTGATGATGAGGATGAACTAATTCTTGTAGCCGCATCCGATGATCTTCCCGAAGAATCGGGATGGGAATTTACAGACAACGGTAACAGGACTGGAGTTTTCGAATGGACACCGGGAAGTAACAATCAAGGTGGATATACAGTAACCTTTACGGTATCTGATGGTGAATTTGATGTAGATTCAGAAGTTAGAATTACCGTAGGCAATATAAACTTTCCTCCGGAGTGGGATGATTTTTCTGACCAGAGTACCGATGAACAAGAGGAACTTAGCTTCAGAATTACAGCTTCAGACCCTGATGATGAGGATGAACTAACTCTTGAAGCCTCATCCGATGATTTACCTGATGGTTGGGGATTTACTGACAATGAGGATAAGACTGGAGATTTCGAATGGACACCGGGATATAATGATCATGGTGAATATACAATAACCTTTACTGTATATGATGGTGAATTCAGGGTAGATTCAGAAGTTACAATCACAGTGCGCGATGTAAACTTTCCTCCGGAGTTAGATGATATTTCTGACCAGAGTACCGATGAACAAGAGAGGCTTTTTTTCAGTGTTACAGCATCGGATCCTGATAATGAGGATGAACTAACTCTTGAAGCCTCATCCGATGATCTACCGGATGGCTGGGAATTTACTGACAACGAGGATGGATCCGGAGATTTTCTATGGATACCGGGACATAATGATAATGGTACCTATACAGTGATCTTTACTGTATCTGATGATGAATATAATGTGGATACGGAAGTTACAATAACAGTGAACGATGTAAACTTTCCTCCGGAGTGGGATGATATTTCTGACCAGAGTACAGATGAACAAGAGGAGCTTTCTTTCAGTGTTACTGCATCGGATCCGGATGATGGTGATAGAATAACACTTGAAGCTTCATCTAACGACTTGCCGGAAGGCTGGGAATTCACCGATAACGGCTACGGTGAGGGTGATTTCGTGTGGATACCCGGAAAAGATGATAATGGTACCTATACAGTGATCTTTACTGTATCTGATGATGAATTTAATGTGGATACGGAAGTTACAATAACAGTGCACGATGTAAACTTTCCTCCGGTGTGGGATGATATTTCTGACCAGAGTACCGATGAACAAGAGAGGCTTTCTTTCAGTGTTTCAGCATCGGATTCTGACGGAGACGAACTAATTCTTGAAGCTTCGTCTAATGATTTGCCTGATGGATGGGGATTTACTGATAACGAGGATGGGTCTGGAGTTTTCGTATGGACACCGGGATATAATGATCACGGTACCTATACGGTGACCTTTACTGTATCTGATGGTGAATTTAATGTGGAATCAGAAGTTACAATCACAGTGCGCGATGTAAACTTTCCTTCGGGGTGGGATGATATTCCTGAAAGAGAAAGTACTAGTGAACAAGAGGAGCTTTCATTCAGTGTTGTGGCTTTCGATCCAGATAATGAGGATGAACTAACTCTTGAAGCCTCATCCGATGATTTACCTGATGGTTGGGAATTCACCGACAGCGAGGATGGATCTGGAAATTTCGTATGGACACCTGGATATAATGATGAAGGTTCATATACAGCAACCTTTACTGTATATGATGGTGAATTTGACGTAGATGCAGAAGTTAGAATTACCGTGTACGGTGTTAACTTCAGACCACTACCGCTGGATATTTCTAACCAAGAGACAGATGAAGACCGAGAACTTTCTTTCAGGGTTACGGCTTCCGATCCAGATAATGAGGATGAACTAACACTTGAAGCCTCATCCGATGATCTACCTGATGGTTGGGGATTTACCGACAACGGTGACAGGACTGGAGTTTTCGAATGGACACCGGGAAGTAACGATCATGGTGAATATACAATAACCTTTACTGTATATGATGGTGAATTCAGGGTCGATGCAGAAGTTACAATAACAGTGCGCAATGTAAACTTTCCTCCGGAGTGGGAAGATATTTCTGACCAGAGTACCGATGAACAAGAGGAACTTAGCTTCAGGATTACAGCTTCAGATCCTGATGATGAGGATGAACTAACTCTTGAAGCCTCATCCGATGACCTACCGGATGGTTGGGCATTTACTGATAACGAGAATAAGACTGGAGATTTCGAATGGACACCGGGATATAATGATCATGGTACCTATACAGTGATTTTTACTGTATCTGATGATGAATATAATGTGGATACTGAAGTTACGATAACAGTGAGTGATGCAAACTTTCCTCCGGAGTGGGATGATATTTCTGACCAGAGTACCGATGAACAAGAGGAGCTTTCTTTCAGTGTTACAGCATCGGATCCTGATCAAGGTGATAGAATAACACTTGGAGCCTCATCTAACGACTTGCCGGAAGGCTGGGAATTCACCGATAACGGCTACGGTGAGGGTGATTTTGTGTGGATACCAGGAAAAGATGATAATGATACATATACAGTGATCTTTTCCGTATCTGATGATGAATTTGATGTAAATACGGAAGTTACAATCACAGTGCGCGATGTATACTTTCCTCCGGAGTGGGATGATATTTCTGACCAGAGTACCGATGAACAAGAGAGGCTTTCTTTCAGTGTTACAGCATCGGATCCTGATGGCGACGAACTAACTCTTGACGCTTCATCTAATGATTTGCCTGATGGTTGGGGATTTACTGACAACGAGGATGGGTCCGGAGATTTTCTATGGATACCGGGACATAATGATCACGGTACCTATACGGTGATCTTTATTGTAAATGATGGTGAGTTTGATGTAGATGCAGAAGTTACAATAACAGTACGCGATGTAAACTTTCCTCCGGAGTGGGATGATATTTCTGACCAGAGTACAGGAGAACAAGAGAGGCTTTCCTTCAGGATTACAGCTTCCGACCCTGATGATGAGGATGAACTAACACTTGAAGCCTCATCCGATGATCTACCTGATGGTTGGGGATTTACCGACAACGGTGACAGGACTGGAGTTTTCGAATGGACACCGGGAAGTAACGATCAAGGTGAATATACAATAACCTTCACTGTATATGATGGTGAATTCAGGGAAGATGGTGAAGCTACAATTACCGTGGGCGGTGAGAACTTTCCTCCGGAGTGGGATGATATTCCTGAAAGCCGGGCGACCGATGAACAAGAGGAACTTAGCTTCAGGATTACAGCTTCAGATCCTGATGGTGAGGATGAACTAACACTTGAAGCCTCATCCAATGATCTACCTGATGGTTGGGAATTTACTGACAACGGTGACAGGACTGGAGTTTTCGAATGGACACCGGGAAATAACGATCATGGTGAATATACAATAACCTTTACTGTATATGATGGTGAATTCAGGGTAGATGCAGAAGTTACAATAACAGTGCGCAATGTAAACTTTCCTCCGGAGTGGGAAGATATTTCTGATAAGAGTACTGATGAACAAGAGAGGCTTTCTTTCACGGTTATTGCTTCAGACCCTGATGATGAGGATGAACTAACTCTTGTGGCATCTTTTGCTAATTTGCCTGATGGCTGGGAATTTACTGACAACGAGGATGGATCCGGAGATTTCGTATGGATACCAGGACATAATGATCACGGTACCTATACAGTGATCTTTAGTGTAAATGATAGTGAATTTGACGTAGATGCAGAAGTTAGAATTACCGTGGACAATGTAAACTTTCCTCCGGAGTAGGATGATGATATTCAGGACCAGGAGACAGAAGAACGAGAGGAGCTTTCCTTCAATGTAATAGCCTCAGATCCTGATGATGAGGATGAACTAACTCTTGAAGCCTCATCCGACAACCTACCTGATGGCTGGGAATTTACCGACAACGAGGATGGATCCGGAGATTTCGTATGGATACCAGGACATAATGATCACGGTACCTATACAGTAATCTTTACTGTATATGATGGTGAATTACGCGTCGATGCAGAAGTTAGAATTACCGTAGGCAATGTAAACTTTCCTCCGGAGTGGGATGATGATATTCAGGACCAGGAGACAGATGAACGAGAGGAGCTTTCCTTCAGGGTAACAGCCTCAGATCCTGATGAGGAGGATGAACTTACCCTTGAAGCCTCATCCGATAATCTACCTGATGGTTGGGAATTCACCGATAACGAGAATAAGACTGGAGATTTCGGATGGACACCGGGATATAATGATCATGGTACCTATACAGTGATCTTTACTGTATCTGATAGTGAGTTTGATGTCGCTGCAGAAGTTACAATAACAGTAAACGATGTTAACTTCAGCCCACAGTGGGATGATATTCCTGAAACAATTATAAGAACTGCTGAGCAAGAGGAACTCTCTTTCAGTGTAACAGCTTCAGATCCTGATGATGAGGATGAATTAACTCTTGATGCTTATTCTGATGATTTGCCTGATGGCTGGGATTTTACAGACAACGATGATGGGTCCGGAGATTTCGTATGGACACCGGGATATAATGATGAAGGTTCATATACATTAATCTTGACTGTATCTGATGAGGAGTTCGACGTCGATGCAGAAGTCAGGATTACCGTGGGCGGTGAGAACTTTCCTCCGGAGTGGGATGATATTCCTGAAAGCAGGGTGACAAATGAAGGTAACGAGCTTTCATTCAGGATTACAGCTTCCGACCCGGATGGGGATAGAATAACGCTTGACGCTTCTACCGAAGACCGTGAGTTATCCGACTTGTTAGATGACTTATTCACCGACAACGGCGACGGGACTGGTGATTTCGAATGGACACCCGGAGGTAATGATCATGGTTCATATACAGTGATCTTTACTGTATATGATGGAGAGTTCAATGTGGATGCGGAAGTCACAATAACTGTTAACAACATTAACTTCAGACCACTGTGGGAGAATATTCCTGACCAGGAGACAAATGAAGATCAGGCACTTTCCTTCAGGATTACGGCTTCTGATCCCGATGATGAGGACGAAATAACACTTGAAGCATCGTCTAATGTGCTGCCGGAAGGCTGGAGATTTACCGACAACGACGATGGAACTGGAGATTTCATATGGACACCAGGATATGAGGATAATGGTAGATATAATGTAGTATTCAGGGTATCTGACGGAGACCGTTATTTAGATGAAGAAGTTACTATCACCGTTCATAATGTTAATCGAGCGCCGGATATTGGAAATATAGGTAACCGGACAATCGGGGAAACAAATCAATTAACGATTGATTTAAGTGTGACCGATCAGGATGAACATGATGAACATGAGTTCGACATGGAACATAACCTTCCGGGTGATCCGAGTCTGGTGGATGGGCAATTCACATGGAGGCCGGATTGGAACCACGCACGAGGAGACGCAGATTATTGGGTAACCTTCAGAGTTACAGATAACGATGCAGACGGCGAAGGTAGAAACCCTCTGTCTGACGAGCAACGAATATCTATTACAGTGAACAATAGAAATCGGGGACCGACGCTTGAACATATTGGCGAGCAGGAAATAGATGAGGTTTCTTCGTTAAGTATAACGCCACAAGCTAATGATCCGGACGAAGATGATATTTTGTCGTTTTCGATTGCGAACAGTCCCGATGGTGCAAGTTGGAATGGCACTATCTTTAGGTGGACACCAAACTATGAACAAGCTGGTGAATACCGAGTGACATTCACTGTCAGGGATAATGACGCTGGATTTGGGAATACCAATCTTGAACATTCTGAGACGATAACCATCACTGTAAACAACACAAACCGTCCACCAAACTTTCAAGCAATTGAAAATCAGGGAATAAATGAAAATCAACAGTTGAATATCGATCTGAGTGCCACCGACGATGATAGCGACGAACTGACATTCAGTATTCAGGATCACAATCTTCCCGGTAATCCAATAATTAGCAACAACAACAGGTTTGAATGGATGCCTGATTATAATGCTGCTGATCCCAATGCCGATTACACTGTGACGCTTAGAGTAACCGACAATGACGCAGATGGCAATGGTGAAAATCCTCAACACGACGATGAAAGCTTTAACGTTACAGTGAACAATAACAACCGCCCGCCAGAACTTGACGAAATCGGTGAACAAGAAACAGACGAGAATTCCAGATTGACGATAGTCCTCGAAGCCAGTGACTCTGACGAAGAAGATGAATTGACTTACTCGGTTCAAAACAATCCTGATGGTTCAAGTCTAAACGGCAGTACTTTCATCTGGACACCAACACATCAACAGGCTGGTGAATACAATGTAACATTTATAGTCACTGACGATGACGCTGGGTTTAGAGAAAACAATCTTGATGATTCAGAAACCATTACTATTACGGTAAATAACATCAATCATCCACCAGAACTTGACGAAATAGGTGATCAAGATACAAACGAGAATTCCAGATTAACGATAGTCCTTGAAGCCAGTGACCCGGACGAAGATGAATTGACATACTCGGTTCAAAACAATCCCGATGGATCGAGTCTAAATGGCAGTACTTTCACCTGGACACCCACATATCAACAGGCTGGCGAATACAATGTGACATTTATAGTCACCGACGATGATGCGGGATTCGGAGACAATTATCTAAATGATTCTGAAACCATTACTATTACTGTAAATAACACAAACCGCCGACCGTCATTAAATATTCATAATCAACAGGTTAACGAAAGCGTACAGCTATCTGTAAATCTTAACAACTATGCTGCGGATGCTGATGACGACGAACTGACTTATGAAATCGTTAATGAAACATTGCCGCGCGAACCGGTTCTGAACAATGGCATACTTACCTGGACGCCTACCTATGACGATGCCGGTAATTACAGTGTAACCATCAGGGTTACTGATGACGGCACACCGGAGAACCTGTCTGCTGAGGATTCATTCAGCATTACCGTAAATAACACAAACCGTCGACCGACACTGAGCATTCCAGATCAACGAGTTAATGAAAACGTCCAGTTATCTGTAAATCTTAACAACTATGCTGCGGATGCTGATGACGATGAACTGACTTATGAAATCGTTACTGAAACATTGCCGCGCGAACCGGTTCTGAACAATGGCATACTTACCTGGACGCCCACCTATGACGACGCCGGTAATTACAGCGTAACCATCAGGGTTACCGATGATGGCACACCGGAGAATCTATCTGCTGAGGATTCATTCAGCATTACCGTAAACAACATAAACCGCCGACCGACACTAAGCATTCCAGATCAACGAGTTAATGAAAACGTCCAGTTATCTGTAAACCTTAACAACTATGCTTCGGACGCTGATGACGACGAACTGACTTATGAGATCGTTAGCGAAACGTTGCCGCGCGAACCGGTTCTGAACAATGGTATACTTACCTGGACGCCCACCTATGACGACGCCGGTAATTACAGCGTAACCATCATGGTTACTGATGACGGCACACCGGAGAATCTGTCTGCTGAGGATTCATTCAGCATTACCGTAAACAACATAAACCGCCGACCGACACTAAGCATTCCAGATCAACGAGTTAATGAAAACGTCCAGTTATCTGTAAATCTTAACAACTATGCTGCGGATGCTGATGACGACGAACTGATTTATGAGATTATTAATGAAACATTGCCGCGCGAACCGGTTCTGAACAATGGCATACTTACCTGGACACCCACCTATGACGACGCTGGTAATTACAGCGTAACCATTAGGACTACTGATGACGGCACACCGGAGAATCTGTCTGCTGAGGATTCATTCAGCATTACTGTAAACAACATAAACCGCCGACCGACATTAAATATTCCTAATCGACATGTTAACGAAAACGTGCAGCTATCTATTAATCTGAACGACTATACCACGGACGCCGACGATGACGAACTGACTTATGAGATCGTTAGTGAAACTTTGCCGCGCGAACCGGTTCTTGAAAATGACATACTTACCTGGACGCCCAATTATAACGATGCCGGAAATTATAGCGTAACCATCCGGGTTACCGATAACGGCACGCCTGAGAATCTGTCTGCGGAAGATTCGTTCAACGTTACTGTGCGCAATGTCAACCGCCCTCCGCAATGGGATGAGATACCAGACCGTGTCGAAACAGATGAGAACGTGGAACTGTCTTTTAGTGTAAGCTATTCCGACCCGGATGTCGATGATGTAACGCTTGAAGCCTCTTCCGATGACCTACCCGATGGTTGGCGATTTACTGACAACGAAGATGGAACAGCTGATTTCATCTGGACACCCGGATATGACGATAGTGGCGATTATTCTATTACTTTTGTTGCTTCGGATGGAAATCTTGAGATAGAAGGGAATGTTGAAATAGTAGTAAACAATGTCAACCGTGCTCCGATCTGGGATGAAATAGAACAGCAAACAGTGATTGTAGAAGAACGGTTGCGTGTGGATTTATGGACCTTCGCTGATGATCCCGACGGTGACAATCTTACTTACACGATTATCAGAAGTGATCTCCCCGATGATAACAATGCCAGGATTAGTTTTGGCAGGTACTTTCAATGGACGCCTGCAAATGACGATGCAGGGGATTATCAGGTTACTATTAGAGCGACAGATGACGGAGATCCCGAACGTCACTCAGATGTAGCTTTTGCTATTACAGTTCAAATACCATGATACATAGTAATAAATCGTCTGGCATCTTTAACCAATCATATTCCCCTGTAATAAGGAGGTTTCTATGATCACAAAAGACAGAATATTTCTCACCTTTATTATAGTAATGTGCTTTTCCGTCAGTTTATTAGCGCAAGCTCCACAGATCGGTAAGACATTGTACATATTGCCCGATCCAGACGAAGGAGCAGTCTTCGGAATAGAGCTTACCGATTTGATGAAAGACAAGGCTAATATCAAAATATCGTCTGACGTCTCTGCAGGAAGCGCTGAGAACCCTCCGATTCTGGTCTCGCGACCCTTGATAGGTATCTCATTCTATCTGGGCGAAGGTCGTAGTATTCCATTTGGTGGAATAGAAGTATATATCAACGATACACCGGTACCTTACCTCGATGAACTGGCGAATTTATCCAAACGAGGTATGATGTTCCAACCGATTGACCCCTTTATGGACGGTGTGAACGTCCTTGAAGCAATCATTACTGATAATACAGGAGCGGAAGGCTCACTCAAGTGGGAAATCGAAATCAGGTCTCGCATTGAAGTCGATGGTAAAACAGAAGGTTTAACCCAACTAACACGCACGAAGGACAGGTCCTGGAATCCTGTATTCTCACCGGATGGCAATCTTATTGCCTATGAATCAATAAGTCATAATGAAAACAACATTATGGTTATGAACCAGGATGGCAGCGACATTCATAAAGTAATGGTAAAATCAGAAGATGTAAGTGATAGCGGTATGGAATTGGTTCTTGATGAAGATAGTGAATACGCCTTTGGGTTGAGCTGGATGTCTGACAGCAAACGACTCGTATTCACTTCTTCACGCAACGGTAATTATGAAATCTGGATGGCTGATATTTCCGGTCCCAAGCCATCACATAAGATGCTTACTGATGATCCCGGCTTTGATGGAGCGCCTGATTGCGATCCGATTACCGACAATGTGGCTTTTGTTTCTAACCGCGAAGGCAATCCGCTGATTTATATTTTAGATCCTGATAAACCTAAGAAATATAAAAAGGTTTCGCCACTGGGAGGAGTTAACCTTACTCCACGTTGGTCTCCGGATGGTAAATATATTGCATTTACCCGTCGAGCGAGCAAGATATCGAAGTACGATGTCTACATTGTACAGCCGGATGGTGAATCACTTATGAATATTACCCCCGACACCAAAGAAACCGATGATCGGTATCCAAACTGGTCCCCGGATGCTACTAAGATAGCATACTATTCCAATAGAAGTATCAAAATTTATTCGTTCGTTACTGGAAAGCATACTACAATAACTAATAATGCTAAGACACCAGAGGTAGCCAATGGTCCTGTCTGGTCACCCGATGGCACTCGGCTCGTCTATACGAGCAATGAAAAGGACTACCCTGTCTACGTCGCAGATCTACAGGAAATAGAAAGCGGCGACATTGCACCGGAGAGTTATCTAATCATCTCCTCAGATTTGGCAAAGATGAACCATGAACTTGACTGGTCACCCGAATTCGATCAGCTTGTTTTCCGTTCTTTCACTGACGGCTATCATCGACTTTGGAGCCTTCAACTGGATATGTCTGAGCGTTGCGGAGGTTTCCGCGTTTATGCTCCTGAAGATACACATATTAAGATATTAGATGAGACGGTTGGTTATATGCCTGATGTTATTAACAGGAAATCATATTTTGGATGCAGTGACTTCGAGGTCGGCGTTTACCCATATCAGCTTAAACACTCTTATGGAAAAGTTAAGAACAGTATGGTAACAATTAGCGCCGCGCGTACACAAGACCTGGAATATGAATCGCCGGGTAAAAAAATAATTGATTTCAAAGCAGGCATCCGTTCAGTATTGTTCCCCGGTTTTGGGCAGTTTTATCGAAAGGAGAATTTCTCCGGTTATACATTTAGCGCTTCTACACTTGGTTTTCTGGGACTGGGGCTATATAATCATGCTATTCTCCAGCAGGATTACGACGATTATGAAGCAGCCACTGATTACTCGTCTATGGCTATAGCGCGTTTTAATCTGCGTAACAGGGAAGCTGCTCGAAATACATCTATAAGTATAGCTACTGGAATTTGGGCGGCGGGAGTTGCCGATGCATTCCTCCAACCTAAATACCCTATTTACCTTAATAAAGAGGAAAATGCAAAACGCGAATTACTTCCATGGGACGAAGAATATAAAACAAACTGGGGAACTGATACAGATTACGGCGCATTAGGAGTTGTTACATATCATAAGGATTCCGAAATCTGGATCAAGGGAATGGGAGATAAAGAATACGAGTACTACGGTCGATGTAATCTGGGCGTGGATTTCAATATTACTTTCTTTGTACCGCTTCGTGTCGGGAAATATAACGTAAAGATTAAGCCTCCTGCCCGAAAAGAGCATAACAAATTAGTAACAATCGAAGGCGCTACGAGGACGATAGTTTTCGTCGGACCAAGAGCATTCAGAGATTCATTTGGAAAACGCTTGATTACCGGATTGATTCCAGGATTAAACCAGATTATTTGCCAGAAAAAATTCTATAAAGCCGTTAGAATATGGGCATTACAGGGACTGTCTATAGCAGGCTATATGGCAGCCGGTTCTAATTACAATAATGCCCTGGATAAGTACGACAGCGCCTTAAGAGCAGAAGATATCCAATCCGAAAGAGAACGCGCCTATGCAGCATCAGCCTGGAAAAGCGGGTTTATGGGATTATCGCTGGGAATATATTTTTACAATATCAGAGACGCAATACGGAGTGGAGAATGAAAAGTAATAGTTACACAATGTCTTTATTATTTCATCATGTATTCATAAGAGGATGTTTCTTGCTTGTGTTAGCGCTTTGTATATCTAACCTTGCAGTTGCAGGACAGATATCCGAACAGTTTCCAAGAGTAGAGATGCTCTATCAAGATAAGGATTATAAATATGCCAGACTGATTCTGGAAGATATTCTTAAATCATCCGAATTGAGCGATGAAGATAGATTCTACGCAGAATATCTGTTGGCATTCAATTACTACCATATATCCCTTAAACATGCCGACAGCTTATTCAGCAAGTTGGCAGAGAGATCTGTCGCGATACAGACCGACAGCCTGGTTGCTCGCGCAATACACGATAGAATTATCGAATCCTGTGGAGTGATTTTTCTTGAAATGCAGGGGAAGATTCAAAAGCAAAAGGAACCTGTGCTTGACCTTCTTGTTTCAACGTATCGCAATCGAGCATTGATTTACGAGATGGTGCAAGCGATTGTACCTTTAATCACTGTGACCCGCCAGATGTATCTGATCGTGGAAGGAAAAAACATTGAAAGATACAATGACACTTTGAATGAGATTCAATTACGTCAACAACGAATTACCAGGCACCTCGGACCTGAATCACGCAAATAGTTAGGAATAAAAAAATGCATCGATCTAACCTTAATGCAGTTTTAAATAAGTTAGTCTTAAATTTGGTTGCACTTTTCATTATGTTTCTCAGCGCCGATCTGATAGCGCAAGAAGATTTGCTTAAGAGAGGTGATAACTTACACTATGCTGAGTTATCCATGCCTCAGAATTTGCTTCCGATATATGGTATGGATGAAAAGGTTTCTAATCGGGTAATCGGCTTTTTCTACAATGGCTTGATTAAAATTACAGAGACACTTGAGATTGTAAATGATCTTGCAGTCAATCGGGAATCCATTATGCTAAATGACGGTCGCGAGAAGATCATTGTCACCTTGAAACCGGATATTAAATTCCATGATGGTTCAACCGTGACGGCTGAAGATGTTGTTTTTAGCTATGATATTATCCTCAACCCGATTAATCCAACTGCTCAGAGGACATATCTGGCAAACCTGGATAAGGTTGAAAAGGTTGACCAGGATAAGGTTGGGTTTATCTTCAAACAGCGAAATCCATCAAATGCATATTTGCTCCGTTTCCCAATACTGCCCGCTCACTCATTTGATGATGATATTAATATCCCTCTATTACCGGAAACCGACAAACAAAAAGCCTTCTCTACAAAACCTATCGGAACAGGACCTTTTCTATGGCAGTTTGCGGCGCCTGGTCAAGCTATTATTTTCACAGGTCATAATGAATATTTTAATCGTCCGCCTTTCCTTGGTGGTATTACACTTCATATTCGATCCGATGCTGAATCAATTGTCCAGGAAATTGAAACCGAAGCGATTGATTTTCTCCCTTCCATCGAGGTTTACCATGTCGGTCGATTACAAAGTAATCCATCAGTTACCGTTAAAGAATACCCAACCTTTAACTATACTTCAATGGTGATGAACTGCGGTCACCGTTTCCTGCAGGAAGTGGACGTGCGAAAGGCAATCGATTACGGCATAAGTAAAATGCACATAGTAGAAGCGGTTTTTATCGGCTTTGCCACTCGAATATCAGGTCCGTATGCGCCAACTTCCTGGGCAAATAATGTCAGCATAAGACTTCGTGATTATGATATAGCTCAAGCGAAAACACTGCTTAAGGAAGCAGGATTTTCCGACAGTAACAATGATGGAATAGTCGAACGAGATGGATACGAATTCTCGGTTAAACTTAAATATGAAAGGGGATTGAAAAGCCATGAGGAAGTTGCCACTATTATCCAGGAGGAACTGGGCAAGATCGGTATCGAAGTAACTTTAGAACCCAAGGATAAATCCATTCTCTATCAAGAATGTCAGTATGAACACAATTATGATATGGCGCTGTTCGGTTGGGAATTCGGTGTTGATCCAGACAGATATGATCTGTTTCATTCAAGTCAGACCGAGAAGGGTCTACAGAATTTCGCCCTGTATAAGAATAAAGAAGTTGATGGTCTCTTACAGGATGGAAGGTCATGTAATCATTTCGATACCCGGCAAAACACATATTACGATGTACATCGGATAATCTTCGAGGAAGTACCGCATATTTTTCTATACTCACAAAAAGCTAATGCAGCAATTCATTGCAGATTCCACGATTATGAAATCAATGCTTTAAGCGTCTTCAATAACATCTGCAACTGGTACTGCGATCCGAAGCTGCGATAGGAATAACCTGTCAGGCGCTAAGTAAAATAATAGTAGAAGCGACACTCTTGTCGCTTGGGCAATGACCTTGTAATTCGAAGGTTCAAGCGACAAGAGTGTCGCTTCTACTATTTTTTCAAAGGCATCAACATCCATTATGATAAAGTATATTCTCCGCACTCTTTTACTGGGTTCAGCAACAATATTTGGGATTATACTCCTGATATTTATTATGATCCAGCTTGCACCCGGTAATCCAATCGATACTATAGCGCCAAAAGCCCCTCCCGAAATCCGTGATCAGATCATCAGTATGTATGGTCTCGATAAAGCCTTTCATATTCAGTTTGCACATTGGGTTGTAAGAATGCTTCACGGCGATCTGGGCACCTCTTATATACATGGTCGTGCAGTAGTCGATATTCTACGTGAACGGATTCCTCCGACCGCTCGATTGATTTTTTTCTCATATCTCGTCAGCCTTTGCATTGCGCTTCCCCTTGGAATGCATATGGGGCTTCCTAAGCGCAAATATAGCAATACCTATATGAATCTATCATTTGATGCAGTAGGATCGATGCCGGATTTCTGGATTGCAAGACTCTTGATTGTATTCCTGGCGGTTGAACTCAGGTGGTTTCCGGTAAGTTCCTGTGGTGTTACAGGTATAGAAGCAATAAGCATCTGGGAAAAATTACAATTTATGCTTTCGCAGGTTACTCTTCCAGCAATTGCGTTGGGTTTGGGAAATGGTCGAGTATCGCTTTTTGCTCGCCATACCCGCGAGGAGATCGAGAGCGCAATCTCGAACAACTATATAGATCTTGCTATTGCAAAGGGTATTGGAAAATCGAGGGTACTCTGGAATCATGCATTACCTAACTCATTAGTCCCATTGCTAACTCAGATTGTTGCAAGTATACCCAGCTTCATTGGAGCTACCATAGTTGTTGAAATGATGTTTGCTTATCCGGGTCTTGGATTCCTGATTTACAGGGCAAGTATTAACCATGATTACCCTTTAATTCTCGGCGCTACATTAGTTCTTGGCATTGTGGTTACCGTTCTGAACGTTTTTCATGATCTCATCCTTTATGCGCTTGATCCTCAGGCAAGACGATGAGTTTATTTAAACGAAAAACCAAACTGTCGGAACACACGGGCGTCGAACGGTTCAATTTGAAGTTTTTGATCGGCGGAACAGGTTTCATAGTTTTGTTACTAATCGCTATCTTTGCCAGACAATTAGCTCCACGAGACCCCATTGCCAAGTTTGCCGAGAGCCAAGCGCCGAGCCTGGGTAAAAACCACCTGTATCTGAAGAACCTGAGTAGCGAACCTGTAAATATCGATGAATTACGCATTAAAATCTGGTATCGTGGATATAAAGATGAGGCGAACGAGATTATTCTTTTCAGAAATGCTGCTCTGCAACCTGGCGAACAGTATAATCAGACTTTCAAAATCCGCGACATTGGTAATAACGGATCAATAAATGTCAAGTTGACTACAATTGCTGGGAGCGATATCAATTTAGCATATCGTTTCAACTGTCGAATAGAAGATACCGGAAACAACGATGGTTTGCTGAGTTCAGATCTGAAAATGGAGTCTTTTAAAAACATTTTATTTATAAAGAGTGGTAATTCCGCCTGCGAAGACTATTTGCCTCGACATGTTTTTTTCGGTGACTATCAGGGTTGTAAGATAGTAGATCATTTGCGTGGTCATTACATTTTAGGAACAGATTCGTTCGAAAGAGATATTATAAGTCGTTTGATCTATGCCACGCAGCCCACGATTCTGGTTGCCTTATGTGCGATGATCGTGTCATTACTGATTGGTGTGCCAATAGGCTTTTTATCAGGTTATTTCGGGGGTACGACTGACAAACTATTGATGAGAGTAAGCGATACTATCAGCGCATTTCCCCGGTTTTTTCTGATTATTTCCATCGTTGCATTATGGGGACAGAATATCCTCTTAATAACAATAGCCATTGGAATTACAGGCTGGATGGAACCGGCGCGTTTCATTAATGTCAAGGTTAAAACTCTGATTGAACAAGATTATATTCTTTCGGCTGTATCCACGGGTCGTATCTGGTGGCGGATAATGTATCACGATCTACTTCCCAACATCCTGCCTCATATCCTTGTACTTGCAGCTTATGGAGCAAGTTCAGCAATATTACTTGAGTCTACCTTAAGTTATATCAACTTTGGTGTGAGAGAACCGCTGCCAAGTTGGGGTAATATGCTTGCTAATGCGTTCGGTACCGGAGCAGGTAGTACAGGTCTCGAACGTCTCTGGCAGGTTCTATTCCCGGGATTGGCAATTTCTATTGCAGTTCTAATGTTTAATTTTCTGGGAGACGGCGTACAAAAAAGTATTGGCAATGAGGATGAGTGAACTACTGAGAATAGAGGACTTCAGTTTCAGTTACAGACATAGAAATACAACAATTTCAATCCTGAAGAAATTGGACATTTTAATATTTCCCGGTGAAGTCGTTGGGTTGGTCGGTGAATCAGGCTCTGGAAAAAGTACACTTGCTAAAGCAATACTCCGCATTCCGGATTTCAAGTATGAGGTTTCATATAAAGGAAGCATTTACTTAAACGGGAATGACTTGATGCAGCTCAATGATACACAGCTTGACAGGATTCGGGGTAATGAGATTTCCATAATCTTTCAAGATCCTCTGAGTTATTTAAACCCAATGTTTACCATTCATCGACAAATAAAGGAGGTTCTGAAGCATCACGAGATTGCTAACGGTATAGTAGCAGATGAAATGATCCGCAGATGTCTTCTCAATGTCAGTTTCAATTATCCGGACAGGATAATGCGATCATATCCGTTTGAATTGTCCGGTGGTATGCGGCAAAGGATAATGATCTGTATGGCAATGATTACACGTCCCAAGCTTCTGATTGCAGATGAGGTTACAAGTTCTCTGGACGCATTGATAGAAAAGGAAATCCTGGATAATATTAACCGGTTATGTAGTGATTACGGAACTTCTGTTTTATTAATAAGTCATAATCTACCAACGATTTTAAAATATGCCAACCGGATAGCAATTATCTATTTCGGTCATATTGTTGAAATTGTTCATGTAAATAATGCTCAGAAAGGAGCCCGTCATCCTTACACGAAGGCGCTGTTTTCCTGTGCACTTGCTAAAGTAAAGGACGGAGTTTTTCCGTTTATTGAAGGTTCAATACCGAAACCGCATGATGTAATAGTCGGCTGTCCTTTCCACTTGAGGAATTGTCCCCGAGCTATAGATGCCTGCAGAACGACACTTCCCGAAATGGAATCTTACGATGAAGGCAGCTTCCGCTGTCACAATCCCTATCCAGTAGAGGGTTGAATTAGATGACAGATAACATTGTTAAAATTAGAGGGTTAAATAAGACCTTCATTCGTAAGACTCTAATCACGCGACATGTGGAGTACATATATGCAGCCAGGAACGTTAACCTGGATATCCCGCGTGACTCTTTTTACGGGTTAGTTGGTGAAACGGGTAGTGGAAAGACCACCCTTGGCAAGTTGATTCTGCGACTGATTGAACCGGATAGTGGCAGCATTATCTTTGATGGTATTGACGTCACTCGGTTATCGCAA
The DNA here is from genome assembly GCA_030765125.1 of Candidatus Hatepunaea meridiana. Classification (GTDB taxonomy): domain Bacteria; phylum Electryoneota; class AABM5-125-24; order Hatepunaeales; family Hatepunaeaceae; genus Hatepunaea; species Hatepunaea meridiana. The sequence continues at coordinate 8,202 of JAVCDD010000241.1, read as the reverse complement.
CGGGAAATCCGTCGGATTCGACCAATGTTCCAGGTGATATTTCAGAATCCGCAATCCGCATTGAACCCGAAGCAACGAGTGAAACAGCTAATTGGAAACCCAATACGTTTTCAGAAGAAGCTTGATTCTAAGTCCGTTGAGAAGGAAGTATTTCGCTTGCTGGATGAAGTACAGTTGTCGGCTGAAATGGCGGAATATTTTCCGCACCAGCTTTCGGGTGGACAGATACAGAGGGTTGAAATAGCACGCGCGCTTGGTTTGAAACCAAAGCTGTTAGTTGCCGATGAACCGGTCACGTCACTGGATGCGTCAATTAGAGGACACATCTTGAATCTCTTGCTTCAACTGAAGAAAAACCGCGAATTTACAGTCTTGTTCATTGGTCACGATCTTCACATAATGGAGAAGATGTGTGATATACTTTCGGTTATGTACAAAGGTGAAATAGTTGAATCCGGTTCTGTTAAACAGATATTCAATGCTCCAACACACAAATATACTAAGAAGCTTGTTTCTATGCGTTACATCTCCGATTAAGCAAAGCAGGTAATCATTAACAAGAGGTAACTTATGGGTAATGATACTCTAAAAAGTTTTGTCAGGTTTTATCTGATATTATTTATCAGCATCTTTCTTGCAGGTTGTGCCGGTACTATGAAGATGAAACATCTGGATAAATACCTGACCAAGTATCAGAAAGGCGATACCGAACAGGCTTTGAAATTAGCCAAAAAATTTGAAAAGATTCCTTCTGAATTCAGACTTCATGCTATTGGTATTATGAAGACGATGGGTGATTCAATGATCCTCCCGTATTTCGATAAATGGTTGGATATTTATAAGCAGAATATCGCTAATAGTATTGTGGATGCGATTGGCAATATTAAGCACCAGGGAGGAGTATCGGTTATTAGAAAGTACTTGCTCAATAGTCAGACCGTAGATACCGCTCTTGCCGTAAATTCGCTTGCTGCAATAGGTCCGTTATTTATCGATCCTGCTTTTAAATTGCTTGATGATAGTTCTAAACTGGTGGTGGACATCTGTGCTGAAGCCTTTATAAAGCTGGGAGAACCTTCAATTAAGCCGATTGTTAAGAAATACCCGGAAGCCGGCAATAAGCAGAAGGAGTATTCAGAGCGGATTCTGGGTGAGATTGGTGTGTCGGCATTTAAGTTCCTTGTACCTGTACTTGCTGACAGAAAACGTAAAAAGCTTGCTGAGAATGTTTTAGTTTCAGGATCGGATGATGCAGTTCCTGCTCTATTAGCCGAATTGGGCAAGAATGATTATTCGCAGAATTCATGTATTCATAAGGTACTGGTTGAAATTGGCGCTCCTGCCGTTCCATTAATCAGGGAAAAGCTTACCAAGTCCGAAACCTCAGTGGATGACAAGTTATTACTTGCCAAGGTGCTTTCAGAAATTATTGATCCCACTGCTCTTGATGCCTTGATAGCCGGTACTGCCGATGAAAATATGAGTGTCATCCTATACTGTCTCAGGTATATAGGTTTGCGACCGAGTATTACCGCCACTCATCCAATGGTTAAATTATTGCGAAACGACGATGCGGACATCCGGTTGAGAGCGAAGGATGTGCTTATTGCTATTGGACCTCCGGTCGCTGAGGCAGTGATGGAAATCATTGATGATGAGGATCCATTTATTCGTAAGCTGGCGCATCAGGTACTTGATCAGATCGGTGTATCGGGAGGTGATAATATAATTTCCAGCGGGCTTAACGATCCGGATCCAGCAATCCGTATAATGGCAATTGAGCAAATTGGCAAGGAACAGGGAGTAGATGGAATTAAATGGATAATTCCACTTTTGTTTGATGATTATGCTATGGTGAGATACTGTCTCAACGCAACATTTGCCAGGACCAGGGAAAATGCCTATCCGGTACTGGTCGAAATGATGAAAGGAGGAGAAAACGTAAAGTGGCCTCCCGAGAATATGAGGAATGATCTCTTTTTCAGTCGTTTGGTTACAGCGATTACAGCCACAAATAATCCCCAGGGAATGAAATCTATAATATCTCAATGGGATAAGATGGACGATAATGGACACACTATGGTAATGCATGCTCTGATAATACTTGGACAAACCTGGCAAGGTAGAAAAGTACTTGATGAACTCCTTGCAAATGAAACGAGAGCTGGAGTTGTCATAGCGCTTCTACAGACTGAAATGATCATTAATAATACGTTGACAGAGCCGATTATTCCTTTCATACATAACGTTAATCCGAATATCAGAACCGCTGCAGCGAGATATGTTGCAACAGTAAAAGTTGAGGATTTATGTGACAATATTGCTCAACAATTAATAAAAGAGACGTATTATCCAGCAATAATAAATCAATTGCGAGCCTTGCAGGAAGTGGGTAGAGGAAGTGAAATCAATGCAGCATCGATGTACCTTTCATCACTGAATCACAAGCTAAGATATTCAGCTTTAGCAGCGGTTCAGGCAATGGTCGAGAGAACAAAAGAAAATACTCTGACTGCTATGGGGCATTTGAAACTGGCTCAAATGTATGCAGTTGAAGGTGAATTCAGCAAAGCGGAAGATCATTATCAGATTATAAAGAAACTTAATCCCTCGGAAAAATCGATAGATGAGAAGATCGCTTTGATGGAAACACTTAGATTGAACACAGAAGAAGATAATCGTGTCGGTAGTAATAATCATGCCAGAGATTGGGTTCGTTACATTGGGCTGGTCAGGATAGAGGCTTTAAGTTTACCGAAGGATATCACACTTGAACTAAAGGCTGCAAAAGACACTGTTTTTACAATGCCGCAACCGCCTCCTGATCTGAGTCGAGACCCGAAAGCAACTTACGTAGATGGTTTCGATATTACTGTTATTTCTACTTCTATGGTTTCTGAACTCAGGTCAGGTAACTTCTGTATATCCTCAAAGAATGGTTTTGTAGTGGTTGAATTGCAGATTACGAACATTTCAAAGAAACATCGTTATATCAATCTGGACATCACACTTGCACGCAATAGTGAGAATATACTGAAGCCAATCAGTTTCGAGGCAAGCAAGGTAGTTTCAATCGGTGAAGAGCATCGTAGTGAGGTTATTGCAATACTATCGGGCAATAGTAAGTTTATAAAGTTAGTCTATGAAAAAGAAAGTCAAAAAGAAAAAATAAGTGAATTATTAATGTTCCCATCAAATTATTTAGGATCTTTGCCGGTCGTGGTGAAGTTATAAATCAGGTATTAAAGTTAATATTTTGAATTGTCATCATTCTCTTTTCTTTAATTCAACATTCAAAATCCAAAATACCAATTATATGGTACTATTGTTGTGTCATCGTTGAAATTACAATCCGGTGTTCAGTCTGTATTATTTCCATATCTTCTTTCCTTCGCTTCTTCATCCCCCGTATATTTGCCAGGAATTCAGAAAGGTCTTCTCGGAGTATGGGATAGCCTTGGTAAGACACCGTATCAACAGGTTCAAACTCGTGTGTACGGGCGAATACCTGCAGTACTTCTGCGCCAAATGGCGGTGCACACTCAAACTCACTGGGAATCAATACCGGCATATTTACGTTTGATTCATCTATATAATGGCTGGTACACAGGGGTGTTCTCATCCCGTCGGCGAGATGGTATATCACACGTATATAAGACGGTATATTAACCCGGACGTATATTTTCATAATCTCACCTTCAGTGAAGATGAGGTTGTCCTCGCCTTTGTTTGTCCAGACGTCCAGGTTCAACCCGCTGCCAACCTCCATATTATATCGAAATGCAGTCTGGTCTTTAAAGGCATTCGTAAAATTGCTGGGCTTCAAACTGCGTTTGGTTTCTGTGAAAACGGTGGTGTCGGCTTTAGTTTGTATGCTGGCAATTATTTTGTTGTCATTGATACCTCGCAAATTGGCGATTAGTTTAATCTGATCCGACTGCTCCCAATAGGTACCGGTAAGAACGTATGCAGCGCCGGAGGCTTTAAGGAAGTCCTGTTCGACATTCGTTCCCGTAGGTGTGATATTATCTGCTGGTTGAACAACCTGCCACTTGGCGACCTCAACGATCTGATTTTCGAGTAGAATCTGGAAGTAACGAGAAAACTCGCTGTTCATCCTGGTGTCCTCAAAGGTGAAAGGTTTAACAAGCAGGATTACTTCTTTATTACCTGTCTGTTCTTTAATAATATAAGCCAGATACCAGGTAAGATCGTCTATGTTGGTAATGGGTTTTTGGACTATTTTATTTATAGAATGTTCGACCTGAGTATTTAGCATTGCATCGCTGGATATTTTACCTCCCAGTTTGGTAAAGGCTTTATCTATTGAAGATTGCGATGCAGTTCTAATGGTTTGCGCTTCTTCTAACTCACGCAAAAGAGGTTGACATACGAAGTATTCTTCAAGCGCTCTTGTTCTGTCGCCAGCTTCCTCACATTTCAAGCCTTTACTGATGTGTGTACGAATATTGTTGCGTAATCTGGTGGCTTTATCGCTGTAATGCTTTTCTACAGCATCGCGCCTGACGTATATAAGAACGTATGCGGTTTTCTTTTTCTTGCAGTAGTATTCTTCTGAGTTTAGTCCTTGCACTTCAAGAGAGGATTTGGATTGGATCACGGAACTGAAGTAGGTCGAAAAATCGGTTGATGTCTCCTCGGTCATAGAAGAAACAGAACTCTCAATTCTAACAAGAAGCTTCTCAGAAAGGTTACCGCGTGCTATCTCATCAGCTTTTTGCATAGCAGTGACCTGATCCATATCCGCACTAAGCAAAACTTGACCGAAACCAGTGAGATACATAAGGTCGGTATACCTGTATGACTTGCCCCAATTAGTAGCCCAGTCAGGCTCTTTGGGTCCGGCGTTGGCGATTATGGTTATTATTAAGAGAATGAGAGAAATACTGTAATAATTTTTAAACGAACTTAGATGATATTGTCTCATTAAATCCTCTGGATGTTTATAATATTGATATTTAGCAACATACACGACAAGCGGGGACGCCCATCGCTACTGTTTGCCTGTTTTCGGACAGACTGATACGCGTGAAAGACAAAGAGGGGGTTTTCATTCAGCAACAAAGCTCAATCTGGGAATTAAGTTATATATACAGTATCATATTGTCAAGTCTACTATTATATTACAAGCATATTTGAGATTTTTTATTACTTTCTGTATATGAATGATGTTTGAAACAACTATTTTACTTGACAAGCTGTTATTCGTTTTATATACTTTGGAAGGTTGTAAGTATACTATACCTCCCCAGTGATCGTTACTTAATAAATCAAAATTAAATAGAGGCAACAATGAAACGCAGGTTCATCATATTTCTCCTGCTATTTTTTTCTGTTAATATACTATGGACTCAGCAGCACAGAGGGTTCAAGGTTGTCGTAAAGACCAACGCGGGAGAAATAATACCTTTTTACAAGGAGAGCTATGCCCTCGTTGTCGGCGTGAGCAATTACACTAATGGTTGGATTGATCTACCAAATGCTGTTCAGGATGCTAATGATGTAGGTGATAAACTTGAGGAGTTTGGTTTTCAGGTTACAAGAGTGATGAACCCCAATTCAAACGATTTACGGGATGCCTTGGATGATATGGTGTATAATATGGGTGGTCCTGATGATTGTCTAATATTCTTCTATGCGGGGCACGGCGAAACAATAACTATGGAGAATAAAACTGACGAGGGTTATTTAATTCCATCAGATGCTCCTACTAAAGAAGCAAACGAGAGACTGTTCAAGAGAAAAGCGATTGGGATGTTTGAAATCAGTCAGAATGCAAAATCGGTAAAAGTGAACCATGCATTGTATATTTTCGACAGTTGTTTTTCAGGCGCTATCTTTTCCAGGCTTAGAGCCAGCATACCACATGCGATTATGAACTCTATGGCTAATAAAACACGGTTGTTTATTACTGCAGGTGACAAGGATGAAACCGTTCCAGATATAAGCGTGTTTAAACAGTGTCTCATGAATGCTCTTGATGGTGATGCAGACGGATCAAATGATGGATATATCACCGGGTCAGAACTTGGAAATTTTTTATATGAAAAAGTTATTAATTTCTCTCAAGGTACGCAAACACCACAATATGGAAAACTCCGCGATCCTGAACTTAGCAGAGGTGATTTTATATTCAAGGTAATGCGACCGACACCGCCTCCACCCCAACCGATTGTTAAGCGAAAGCAAACTCCTACGTATAAACCGATTGAAATCAAGAAAGTAGCGCTTGATGTTCTATCCAATGTAGAAGGCGCTACAATCCTGCTCGATAATAAGGAATTGGGTATTACTCCAGGAACTATCACATCGATAGAAGGCAAGCATACTATTGAGTTGCGACATCCGAAGTATTTCCCTTATCGTACAGATATTGATTTCACTGCCTCGATGTCGAAAACCTTCAATGTTACTCTTAACAAGCGTATAGGTCTTGGCAAGCTTAAGGTGATCTCGGATATAACCGGTACTGTGATAGTCGATGATATTTTGTTAGGTGTAACCGGTCAGTTATTGGATTATATTCGAGCAGGAAGACGTCATATCGTGATACAACCAAACATTAAAATGTTTGGGGTTATTGACACAACGATAATCATAGAAGAGAACCGGGTAAACAAGCTCGCTGTGAATATGGGAAAAGGCATCGGTGTTGGTACAAAGAAAGATAAAACCATCGATTGGAATATATCATCTGAACCTCCCGGAGCTACGGTCAAGATAAACGGAAAAGCGGTAGGTAAAACACCTGTATTGGCGAAATGGGAACCTGGTGAAGTAAAGCTTGAGATCAGCAATGAAGGCTACCATTCATATTCTGAGATAGTCAGTGTTACTCGTTATACACACCGTGTATTAGCGCCTTATGACACTTACCTTGAAGTTAGTTGTTCTCCCGGGAGCGGTATGATATACATAGATAGTGAATCATTCGGTGGTGTTACATCAACGTTAAAATCATTTAAATTGAAGGCGGGAGTTCATAGGGTTAGGATAGTTCCCGTTATGCGAGCTTATAAGGAAAGTAGATTTAACGTTGAGTTAGCTCCTGGCGAAAAGAAAACCAAACAGGTCAAGTTCTTACCAAAATCAAGATAAGTATAGCAATTACTTTGCATAAATAAGTAGTCTTATAAAACAAATTACTTTATAAGTGAGTTAAACCCATATTCAAATTACAAGTTAAGTGAAATGGTCTATTGACACATTTAACTTCCGGCAGCAGAATAAACATCACACAGCCTTTTCCCTTCAATGGATCTAGCTCGATCTGTTTCAGGAAAGCTCTCAAGAACAGCCTCTTCTCTTCAATTGTCCCTTCAGCGAACGCCGTCTTAAACTCACTTGCCAATTCTACTGCCTGATCGACCAGACGATTGATTTCGAGCTTCTTAGCGCCGACAGCCTCCAGCTCAAGACGCTTTGATTCCAGCACCGCCAATTCCCGCTTCAGCTCAACCAGTCTGGCATCCACATATTCCCGGTTGGTCGAGGTTAGGTTTTCGATCAGGTTGGATATGGTTTGTTTGACTTCTTGAATCCTTCCTTCCACTTGATCTAACTCTTTTCCGATCTGCGGAACCATATCATTGATCTCATCTTCAACCATCCGGTGCATCTTCTCAAGCCCTTCAGGAGTCCCAAAGTATTCCTTAAGCATCGTTTCGATCTTTTCTATCACCCAACCTTCCAGCCATTCCTTCCGAACCACCCGCCTCGGACATACAGACTTACCCTTCCCGACATACCCACCACATGCGTAATAAAGGGTCTTTGAGTTTGAACCATCCTTTCGCTTACGACCGCTGTTAACGGTATAGCCAAACCACTTATGCCCACAGTGAGCACAATGGATCAATCCAGTCAATAAATATGGGGATTTGGCTCCTCTCCCTACATTGTGAGTATTGGCATATCCAAATTTAGCAGTTGCTTACGACGTTTCTGAACCTGATCAAATCGTAACCGTGTAACGATAGCCAGATGATTATTTCTATGAACGATCCAATCTTCCTGTCCGTTACGTGAAGGTCCGTGACCGGGGAAGTTCTGCGTCCTAACAGCCCGACCATTCGAAATCTTATGGAACTTTGCAAATGACAGCCGATTCCAAACCATATCGCCAGTATAAACCGGGTTCTGCAGGATCGACATAATTGTCGTAGCGCACCACTTTGCCTC
>JAVCDD010000296.1 GCA_030765125.1 Candidatus Hatepunaea meridiana | reverse complement strand
TCAACGGTCATCATCAGGCTGGTATGCACACGACATTATTAGATGGTTTGCACCTGGCAAGTGGGATTTATTTGATTCGTTTTGAGGCATTTGGATGTGTTTCACAAGTGAAGGTTGCGTTGGTGAAATAAAAATCTGCGTAAACTATGTAATCTGCGGATGAAAAAACCATGCGACAGGAGTGTCGCATCTACTGAAACCGCCCAGCCAATAAGCTGGGCGGTTTTCCTTTTCTAAAACAATCTGCTGATTTAATTTAAACCAGACGCTTCCATTTTTTTAATTAAATTATTCTCACTTCAAGATAACTTTATCCCGCCAGTATCTAGCCTTACCAAATCCCGATTCATCAGAACTTCCGTCAAAAGCGAGACCAAAAACCGAAGAGGGCTGATCAAACAGTATTTGATTATCGTAAATGGCTTTAGATACGTTTACTACAGTAAAATTGAGATTACTTCCGTTTCGGTTAGTGAAAAAGAAATCGCCGTTTGTTTCAAATTTTCCATATCGAATGCGTCCCGCCTCGTAGGTATATTTCGGTCGGCGGTAATCACGGATCATATCCATTCTGAGATCGCATTTAATGCCTATTTGAATGATTTGCTCCTTGAATTGAATTTCAACTGACAATCCCTTGTTTTCATCTTCAGAAGCAACAAATTTAATTCTATCAACCCAGCTCTTCGGATCCTCATCAGAAGCATGCGGGACAAGAACCGTTATAAAACTGATATACTGTCCCAATTCAAAGTGCTGACCCGTATATTGCGAAATTAACCATTCATTCTGATAATACCGCTTTTCTTTTTCCACCTGTTCAAGTCGATAATGCGTCATAGGAAAATATATCAATAGATTTGTATCCGTGGAGAGTTCAAGGTTTCTTAAGGAATCATATTGAGTATCATACCAATGCTCACCACGAGCAACGATCTTTCTTGTATGCCAGAGATTAGCTGCCGTGAAAAACTCCTCCTTCTTAGCCTTCAAAACATCAAAAACGATAAACATTTCGGGATTTTTCAGATATGTAACGACTCTATCCCATTCATACCCTCTATTTTCATCTATCAAACGCGTCCGGCTGTAATCAAAGTCTGAAAAAGTAAGAAAATCTATCTTCTGAGTTCGAACCAGACGATACGATCCGGCATTGTGAAGAAAATCAAGGACTGACTGTCCATCTATTGCAGGGTGATCGGTAGGGCTGTATCTATATTCACCTTCTTTCTGTCCCATCCAGATCTTTTCAGGACGAACGCATAAGCGGTTGTGAAAATAATCCTGACGATAAGCGCCATAGGGACCGCTGGGCATATAATCCCGATAGCCGCCATCGTGAAGAAGAACAGATCCGTTATTCATTAACAGAACAATGCTGTTTTCATCCGCATGACCGTGAGTCATCTTCTCCTCTTCAACCGGAATGCCATCCCGTAGATAATCTCGAAATATAAGCCCGCCATCGCCTTCATCCCGGTAATTCAGCAACATATAGGTAGAATTCGGCTGCCATCCATTGCGGAATACGATCTTTTTACCGACCATATCTTCCATTACTTCTTCGCTTAATTCTGTCGGGCATTCAGGTGTAATATCATCCTTGCCATACCTGTAACAATCGAGTAATAGATAAGCAAGACCGGTATTCTGAATCTTGCTGAAATCTAAAAACTTGTCCGCAATTATTGATGCCGCCCATTTCAACTCAGGATCATCATAAACACTCGCTGCGGCTTCAAAGAACACAAGGAAACGATTCCAGTTTGATCGCCAGTAGGCATCACCAAAATCCGGAATCATTCCATCAGGACACATTAAGTGAAGATAATACTGTGAGTAATAATACATCTCCGGTGTATGAAAGAGTTCTTTCATTTGTTTCTTCGCATCGGCATATCCCAACAGGGAATATAACCAAATAGCATTGTACAGGCTGGCGTCTTCAATTTCCCAGTTCCCCCAGTTATCAAATCCAAGCGCCTGCTCGTAGTTCTTCCATTTCCCGGCTTCCGGGTGATCCGGTAGCGCTCGAACCGCCCACGCTAAAGCTTCAGCGCGCAGAATTGCCCGGTTCATAGCGCCCCATTCCTGGGTTTGGAGGGTGAATTCTATACTATGGGCAATTGTTTCTTCAATCTTCTTCTGCTGAGATTTATTCAGATATCCAAGCCGTTTCAATATTTCATAAGGTTTTACATAGCGCATCGTTGTGAAAAAATCCGGTAGAGCTGGTACTCCGTTGGTATAATCAGGACGGCGTTCAGCGGTCTCTTTTGGATATTCCTTCCGATAATCCTTATAATTAAGCAGGACTTTCTTTGCTCGTCCAGCATACTCTTTATTCCCCTCTAATTCATAGAGAATAGCGTAAATCGTCGCCATTTCCAACAGTCTTGGAGGAGGACGATAACCAAAAACAGATTTAGGATCGAACCTATCCTTCCAGACATCCAAAAGCGAATCGGAATTGTCCCATGTCCAATCCGCCGAAGCACGAGCAAATTCAAGGTATTTCGATACGGGGACAGGTTTATTAGAATAACCAATAATTGGTATTATCAAACATAGGATAATTAAATAAAAATGTTTCATTATATTGACCTGTTTTATGTGATTTTGACGGGATTACAGGATTTACTGGATTTTTAAATATCTTGTTAATCGGCTATGCCTTTAGCTCAGCAATATATTAACCCAACTGCTTAATAGTTGGCGTTGCGTTGCTGTCGGGTTTCAAGCGAAGCGTAACCTGACGGCAATGTGTATACTATTAAGCAGTCTGGTATAAAGACACGTTTAATGATACCGGAATAGTGAAGCTTACTTCGCATCACTATGCATAAGCAAGCTTATGCACTCCGGCTGAGCTAAAGGCATAACCGAATCTTGTAAATCCTGTTATCCTGTCAAAAACCACTTTTCAAAGACTTGGTTTTTCGTTTTATTTCAGCTTTTTCCTGACCGAAATTTATTAATAATCCTACCGACAGTCCGGTAGAAATCAGGTAATTGACTAATTGAACTTCATGAGTTTTCGCTAATTGTCTTATTGATTTCAATTCGATAATGATCTTGTTTTCAACGACTATATCAGCAATGAAATTGCCCACAATCTCACCTTTATAATGAACTGCGATTGGTTTTTGGGATTCTGCAATTATTTTCTCTTTTCTTAATTCAATCAACATACAATTCTCATAAACCGATTCCAGATAACCATAACCCATTGTATTGTAAACACGATAAGCACAACCAATTATCTTCTCAGTAATTTCCTCATATTGCATTATAACCTCTTTTATTGGACTGGATAACAGGTTTAACGGGATTATCTTACATAAAATTTCAACGGAACAACAGGACATGGATTTTCTATTATCCAGTAAATCCTGTTAATCCTGTCAAAAAACCGATTCATTAAGCAAGATAGCATCTTTATAACAATTATACAATACTACATCAAGTCCTTTAATCCACCATCTTTTTTTTATCTCATCTCTTTTTATGATTGACTGCGGGAAAGATTCTATATCAGGAACGGACTTTTGAATTGCATTAATACATAAGGTGTGAGAACGAGCAGCTTCCGGTCCACAGATTACAGGTTTAGGATTATGCACCGATTCAATAGCATTGAACAATTTCAGAAATTGGTGATCGGCATCAGGTGAACCATAGTTCTTTTTATTGCCTCTCCTGTCTGATGCAATAATATCTTCTGATAATTCGCCATAAGAAATAACCGCATCTTCAAACTCAAAATTGAACATCGGGCCCTTATCAGTAAATACTGCATGTGATGCGTAGAAAAGCAATTCCGTTCCCTTATCGGTGTGTATACGACAAGCGATAGTATCATAATTTTCAATCGGATTGGCGCGATATAATTCAGCGGTTACCTTATCAGGTTGGGTGCTTAGATGGGTTTCTTCGCCGAGAATATAGAACATATTATGCACGTAATGCGCCATTGCATTATTGGCAGGACTGTCTAATATCAATCTTCCTTCAGCATCCTTTATCTTCCCCGCCCAATCGTTACGTTGATAATAAGCATCATTTCTACTCCATAAACAGAGGGTTTTAAGTCGGAGCGGTTTCCCAAATAAGCCTTTCATTATATCTCTTTTCAAGGATTGAATAGCTCGAGAATAGCTCCACTGGTAACCGATCATAACCCATTTCCCTGATTCATCCCTTATCCTGATTAATTCATCCACATCCTGAACTGTTGCTCCAACCGGTTTTTCGCATAGCACATTACTGCCGTTCTTAAGAGCGGTGATACATTGGGGAATATGAAAATGTATCGGGGAAGAAATCACTACGAGGTCAGCGGAATATCCGTTTTTATAAAAATCCTCAATCCTGGAAAATATCGGAATCCGACGTCTAATAATTTCAGAATAGAAACCGGATCGCTCAGGTAAGAGATCAACAATACCGCATAGTCTGACCTTTTCGGAAGGAATCTCTTCAAAAAGGGTTTTCAGGTAGTAATAACCATATCCACCGATTGCGACCATTAGGATAGAGACAGGTTTCTCAGATTTATTGTTTTCTTTCAAGTAGGTCCACTTCAATAAAGGTTTTAGATTGAACATCAACAGCGAGAGTCTTTATTTCAAACCCTTTGAGAACAACATCGAAATTCATATCCAGGTATGGAATAGTAACGCGCGTTTTACACATTTTACCTGTAGGCTCAAAAAGCCGAATAATCAACTTGTCGCCTTCTTCAGCCATCTTCAAAGTTGTAAGTTGAACAACATTATCAGACAGTGTTACACCTTGATACGCTTCCTTTCCTGTCCCGGAAGGATAACAACAAAGAGCCATTGGGAATTCATTTTTAACCAGGGCTTCTCTGTCAATCCTTGAAAGCCTGTCATCAGCAGAACCGGCGTTTATCCGGAATGTAAAGCTGCTTTCACCCTGATCTATGCGCGGTTCAAAGCGATCCTGGTGTACAATAGTCATATCACCACCTGCCGGATGCCCTGAATATGCTGGCGAACGCAAGAGTGACAGGCGCAATTCACCATTCTCAAAGTCGAAACCATACGTGCCGTTATTAATTACCGTTAACGCCTTCTTCTGATCGGATGAAACTACACTGATCCACTTCTGCGCTACAAGTTCTTCACCATAACGGTCAAATTCCTCTACACCATAAGCCACCTGTCCCCGACACTTTCCTTTCTGAAAACAAGTGGGAACTGAAAGCTTAAGCATCTTGTCCTTTTCCATCCAGTATACACGAACTTCAATTTCCATTTCATTGCCCCTCTTGGGGATTTTATATCGCAAGCAGAGAGAAGAATGGTTGTATTTGAAAAGAGCTTCCACAACCGTTCGGATAGGTCCATCCTCGATTATATGCGCTGGTTTCAGTTCAGGACGATCGATCCCTGCAAATTCAGCGGCTTCCTTTTCAGTCATCAGAGTAAATGCACCAATAACATCCCTGAAGGATCTGACTTTCATTCCCCAGGCATCGGGGCTATTCTTTATCACGAGAAACTTAAACGCTTGAGTATTAAGGTAATCAATCCCATTCGCCCGGTAAACATCCATTAATCCGGTCTCCTTGTTTATCACAACCTCACAAGTATCGGATTTGAACCTAAATCGATCCGTTTTAACCCTAACCTTCTGTTCCGTTGATTTTTCAACCTCTTTCAGATAACAGGAAAACCGGTTCATTGAAGCGGCTTTTAGATTTGCATTAAACACTACTCGTTTTCTTTGATCCACCAGTATATTGGAACTTTCCTTTTCAAGTTGAAGTGGGATACTGTTTCCATTGCAATCATTAATATCGGGCAGTAAAAACATATCAGGATTGAAATTGGGTTCAAGAGGTTGAAATTCACATACGATAGTTTCTTCAATATCATAAGGATGAGGATTATAAACGAATATCGGGAACTCCCCCTCCAGCGCTGGAGTATGTCCCGAAAGCAAACTGAAAAACGCCTTTGTTCGCAATCTGGAAATGATTTCCAAACCATGATCCAATCGTTGCAAGGTGTAAGACTCAACCTCCGGAATTGACGATCCGGGCAGGATGTCGTGGAATTCGCAAAAGAGTAGGTCTTTCAGAGATTGCGAAAGTTCCTCTCTGGGATAAGCGATTAATCCCTGCAAAGCAGCATTTGTCACCATCTTTTCTGTAGAATAATATCTGTTTTCGAGCAGACGGTGTTTCTGTTTGACCTTTATCATCGAGGTATAACAACCAACTGCCCAGGGATTCAAATCACCAGCGAAATGGGGAAGTGCTTCTTTTTTCGATTCAAGCCATTTGAAATAATCTTCCGGTGTGCCGTGCTTGATGATCCACGTCTTCTCGTTAGCTTTTAAGTTTTCAATCTGTTCGAGGTCTTCTCTGGAAGGACCTCCGCCGTGGTTGCCTATCCCCCATAGTAATAAACCGGTTTCTCTATCACTATTTTTATCTAACCATTTTTCGATCCTCTTACAAGCCTTTCCAGCTTCCGAATGATAATGGTCAGGAGCTCGGTGAGCAAGAATTTCTGATCCATCGTATCCTACCCACACAAAATCGTCATCCGGCAGGTGCAGCCATTTTTCATCAGGACGACAGAAAAGATAGGACAAATAGCCGGATTTCTTCAGTATCTGAACCAGACCGCGACTATGACCGAAGGGATCGAAATTTACTGCTGTCGTAGGTTCGACTCCGAATTTCTCAATGAAATACCGCTTCCCGATCAGTATCTGGCGAACAAAGGATTCCCCAGAAGGCATATTACAATCCGGCTGCAGAAACCACCCACCCATAATGTGCCATTTCCCCTGTAAAACAGCATTCCCCGCTGTCAACCCGCCGCGGTTGACAGCATAGTCAGAAGCGTTGCTGTATTTCCCCTCTTTCACCAATTTCCTTATCTTTTCAAAGAGTTCCGGTTCATAAGTTTCAACCCATTGATAGAGGAGCGCTTCGTTATGACAGAAGACAAACCCATCAAATTCCTCGCAGAACCGGGCAGCCGTTCGAAATGTAGAAAGCGTTTCCGCCACCCCTTCTTCCCACTGCCAGAGCCAGACGGGGTCGAGGTGTGCGTTGCAGATGAGGAATAGTGTTTTTTTATCCATATTTTTGTAGGTGCGAAAGCATACAAGGAATATTCGAATCTTATTCCTTTCTTACTTTCTTACTTTTTATTATCTTTGAACCCTGCCACTACCAACACCTGAAACCAATTTGTCTACTTCCTGTATCGCAATTAAATTAAAATCACCATGAATAGTCTGTTTGAGGCAGGATGCGGCAACTCCAAATTCCAATGCATCCTGATCAGGCTTACCTGATATAATTCCATAAATGAGTCCTGAACTGAAAGCATCACCTCCACCAACCCGGTCGATGATATGGATGTTGTATTTCCTGCTTTGCAGGAACTCATTACCGTTATAAAGGCAGGCAGACCAAACGTTGTCAGAAGCGTTGATACTCTGTCTTAAGGTGATTGCTACCTTGCTGAAGCCAAATCTTTTGACTAATTGCCCGGCAACATCTTCGTATGCCGTTTCGTCCAATTGTCCGGAGTCCACGTCGGTTGAACAGGCTTTGATGCCAAAGATATTTTCAGCGTCTTCTTCGTTGCCGATGCAGACGTCCACATACTCCATTAAATCCGTCATCACAAAACAGGCTTTCTCTTTGCTCCAGAGTTTGCTACGGTAATTCAGGTCAACGCTTACGGTTATCCCGTAATTTTTCGCAGCCTTTAGCGCTTCCAGTGTCACTTCTGCAGCATTGTCGCTTAGCGCAGGAGTTATTCCCGACCAGTGAAACCAGGCTGCATCCTTCAGTATCTCTTCCCAATCAATCTGTCCCGGCATAATTTCGGAAATAGATGATCCGGCGCGATCATAGATAACCTTAGATGGTCGCTGGGAAGCTCCATACTCAAGGTAATAGATTCCAACTCGTCTGCCTTGACGAAGGATATATTCCGTGTTTACACCGAAGGTTCGCAAAGCATTTACAGCAGCTTGCCCAATCTCCTGATCCGGTAGTGCGGTTACAAAACAGGATTTCAACCCGTAATTAGCAAGCGATACTGCAACATTAGCCTCAGCGCCGCCAAACACTGCATCGTAGCTTTTAGTCTGTATGAATTTTAAATTATCCGGAGGCGATAAGCGCAGCATGATCTCACCGAATGTAACTACTTTAGCCTCTACATTTTTCTCTGATCGTTTTGGTTGAACTGTTGTTGCTCTCTTTTCTATCGACTTAGTAACGATACTCATCCAATGTTCGATTTCCTCTTTCATCTTATCAGGTTCATCAATTGAGCGAGTCAGAGCTGAACCACAAAAGATACCTTCAGGATCAGAACGGTATAACTGACTCAGATTATCAACGGTTACTCCACCTGTATAAACGATTGATAAGTCTTTATAAGGACCTTTCCAGGCTCTCGCGATCTCAACGTTTGATCCATTCCCGGTAACCGCAGGAAAGAGCTTATATATCCATTGATAAGGGTATTTATCTTTTAGTTCATCAAGATCGCAACCATACAATTCAGCTTTCTGAACCAGTTGTTTACCTGCATCCGACAGACCACCCGGTATGCACATAACATCGTTTCTAATACAGGTTTCAACAACAAACGGAATATAGTCAGCGGATACCACTCCCGCTACACCTGCTTGGATCGCAGCTTCAGCTTGATCGCGAGTCATTACAGTTCCCGCTAAAACCAGCGCTTCAGGATATTCCTTCAGTATTGCCTTTATACCATCATGCGCAAATTCAGAACGGAACGCTATCTCAAGGACAACACCATAAGGGTTGAGGATTTTATAAGCAACTACACACTGTTCAACACTCTTTGGCGTCAACAGCGCAATCAGGTGGTTTCGCTTTAATAGTGAGTAAATTGATTCTGATTTATTCATATAATGAACCTTTGTTCAGGATTACATATACAGGAAATAAGGGGACAGTATACCTGTTTTATTAATACTCTTTGAAATACCGACACTCCATAGAAAAATAGGTATACTGTCCCCTTATTTCCTCCTATAACCGTTGAATATTCATCCCACCGCTTACGTCAAATATCATCCCGGTGGAATAGTCGAAATACCCTTTAGCCAACGCAACTACAACTTTCGCGACGTCCTCCGGAAGCCCCCATCGGTTCTGCGGGATTAGACCCTCAGCGATGAGCTTATCGTATTTATCCTTAACCGGAGAGGTCATATCGGTTTGTATGATTCCTGGACGTATCTCGTAAACATTAATACCTGAATCGGCAAGCCTATCGGCGAAAACCTTGGCTGCCATACTGAGACCGGCTTTGGAAATGCAGTATTCCGCGCGGTTTAGGGATGAGACTTCGGCAGATATTGAAGTGATGAAAATGATCTTTGGACGATAATCAGGCAGCTTACCGATATTCTTCAACATCGTCTTAGCGACAGCCTGGGTAAGGAAGAAGGTTCCGCATAAGTTTACACCAAGCACTTGGTCAAAGCTTTCCGTCGTTGTTTCCAGGATGTCCAGACGTTTAAGTGGAGCGACGCCTGCGTTGTTAACCAATACATCTATCCTGCCGAATTCCTCAATGATTTCAGAAATCAACCGTTGATGATTCTGTATATCACTGATGTCAGCTTGAAGAGGTAGAAAACGAACACCGCTATCTTCTATTAGTGACTTAAGATCAATATCTTGAGCGCCGGTTGTTTCAAAGCTCAGATCAATCGCAATGATATTGTATCCTTCAGCAGACAGCGCAAGAGCAATTGAACAACCGATACCGCGGTTTGCGCCTGTGACGATTGCGACTGGAGTAGTATTCATTCCTCTCGCTTCTCAAATCCTCTGATACCAAATATATAACCGAGTATCGAAGTCAACACCGGCAGGATGGTCTTATGAATCAACTGGTCGAAAAGCTTAAGGCTGCGGTTGGTAGTGATTTCGGATAATCTTTCATAGCCATCAATGGCGGAAATGAAAATACCGGTCGTATCTGAAGCACATATAGACGGGATTTGTGGGCTGTTATTGAAATAATCGGTCAGCAATACACCGGTAACCGCTGTAATATAGACAAAAACAATTATTGCCAGATAGAAACCGATTTTTGTTATTGGATGAACCTGTTTTAAGGGAACATCTTTTGAAATTGTCTTTACGGATATTTTATCCGCTTCGCTTAACTCTTTAGTCAGATCGATGACAGGTATCTTATCTGTTCTTGGAGTTCCGGTTGAATCATTATCAGACATAGAAGCCTCTATTGATTGTAACGTGTTGAAGATGAGGGCTTATGGTTAATCTGTAAGAATAAATTCCTTGATCAACTTGCCTTCTTTATCGGTAATAACAAGTCTTCTTCCCTTCTCTTCATTCAATTCCTTATGAATATACTTGAAGAGACCGATTGCGCGACTTATTATTGCAGTTTTAGTAGCTTCTTCTTTTTCTGCCAGTTCGTTGAGTGCATTGTTTGTTTTTTCCGGGAATTGGACGGTAAACTTTGCCATAATTTCCTCCTTATGCGTAGTTTTTACTTATAAAATACATCATAATAACGTAATTGTCAAGTATTTTACAGGTATTATTGAAGCATTCTCTTATAAAATAGTATAGGAGATAGGGGGACAGTATACCTATTTTATAAGCGCCATAGAATAACCGACAATCAATAGGAAAAATAGGTATACTGTCCCCCTATCTCCCGTTTTGCAAGCGAAGCAATCTCTGCTGGTTAGGAAGAGATTGCTTCGTCACTTCATTCCTCGCAAAGCCTAAAGACCAAAGACAAAAGACTCTTATAACGTTTCCCCCGTCCCAAGATAAAACCTCAAATCACCATCCGGTGACTGGGCTATATCGAAAAACACAACCATTTCAGGGGGAATAACGAATCGCAATCCGGCTCCATAACTCTGTCGCGTTTTTCGCCAGCCGTAATCCGGATCCCCCATTCGTGCTATATCGAAAAAAACGACCGTCTCAACATCCAACTTCGCAAGCGGAAAAACATCCCAGATGCTATGAGCTATCCTTAATGGCAGCCCCCAGGAATGGATGAATGTATAATTGAACTGAGACCGTCCAAATAAAGCAAACCTTCCGTAATCGCGTTGATGCGGCTGACCTCGCAAAGTAATTATACCTCCCAGGCTGTTACGATTCGGAGGAGGAGTATATGCCTGATACTTCCACCAGCCACGCAAGTATAACCGGGTGTTCGGTAAAAGCGGTCGAGCCATTGCGATTCGTAAATTGCTTGCAAAATCCAGTTTTGGGCAGACCAGATCATCACCGCCGGCTCTACCGAGCAACACTGATCCATCGATTATCACTCCGTTTAAGGGTCTTAATCCACTGGTCGTTCGATAACGGGTTCTAAGTCCCAACAGGATACTTGATCCGAACCTGAAACGTGGAAGGGAATCCAATGAAGCGGGTTGATCGTCAGCATCCTTTGCGTCACTCCCATTGGCAATATCAACGATAAGCTCCGGTCCCATTTCGAAATGCTGATAAACCTCCTGTAAAGCGGCAAGATCAATGTGCAATTGGTCTACCATCCCTGAAGCATAGTGATTGGAGAATCTATTATCATCGAGGTAGATGTATCGTAATGTCCTTGTCAGATAAAAATCGTTTATTAATCTCCAGTCTTTCAGTTCTCTTTCCCCCCTGGTTCCCAGATATATATAACCCTTCGTCGACCAGGAAACTGTCGCATAAATCATCAATGAAGGATATCGAGCTATACCAGCAGAAAAACCGTACACAACACCTTCATCACTGTTTGCAGATGCAAATGGAGCTGCAATAACCTGTCGCTGCGAATTTGAGCTATCATCAATGGAATGTCCGGTATTGTCTGCTCTTAATATAGAGATTGACAGCGTAATGAAAAAAAAGATAATGACCGAATATTTCATATTTAAATATTTCAGTAGATGCGACACTCATGTCGCATGTTTTCTTATCCGCAGATTTCGCAGATTGTTATTATTTCAGTAGATGCGACACTCATGTCGCATGTTTTCTTATCCGCAGACCACGCGACAGGAGTGTCGCGTCTACTATCAGGCAGGGACATCTCGCTGCCCTTCCTCCCAATTCTTAGGCTCCGGCAATTCTTCTTCAGGAACGCCCGCCTCCAATAACTTCTCCCGTAGTTCACGGAATTCAGGTGATATATTTCTCCAGGCGTTTGTCTGTTCTATGATCTCTAATGAACGGTTATATAGAGCTTTTGCTTCTTCAATTCGATCCTCCATTACGTTCAGCATACCGAGGAAAGATCCGACCCTGTATTCCATTCTCGGATGTTTCAATTCACGGCAAATTGACACCGATTTATCGAAAAACTCACGCGCCTTCTTATAATCTCCCTGATCCTGCAATAGCCTTCCATGATAGGCAAGATTAAATGATTCACCGTTCTTATCTCCGGTTTCATGAGCGATCTTGAGAGCTTTTCTGAAAGCTTCGAATGATTCATCTATCCAGCCTTTCATATGATAAAGGAATCCCAGGTTTGTCAAAGTGAATCCTTCATTTATAGTTGCGCCTGTTTCTTCAGTGATCTTTAAGGTTATTCTATAGATTCGTATCGCTTCGTCAGTATTTCCCAGATAATAGTTGGTCGCACCAAGGTTTCCCAGATATATTGCCTCTCCGCTTCTATTTCCTACTTCACGAAAGATCTGAACCGCTTTCTCAAAGTTTTCAACGGCTTTTAGTTCCGTCCCATGAGCGATATAACAATTACCAAGTGCCGCCAGTGCATAAGCTTCTTGAGAACGATCACCGATTTCCTGCTGTACCGATAGAGCTTCATTTAAATATTTCAAAGCCTTTTCACGCTTTCCCAATTGCCAATAACATGAACCGATAGAGGCTATAGTACTCGCCTCGCTTTTACGGTCTTGGAATTCTCGATCCATTTCCAGCACCTGAAGAAAATTCTTCATAGCTTTATCGTAATAACCTCTCATTACATGAAAATTCCCGATACCGCGAATTGTTAGTTTTAAGCCCTTTTTATTGTCTTCAGATTTAAAAATATCTTCCGCTTTCTGGTAGTAGCGCAAAGCCTCTTCGGACTGTCCCATCTCACCATATAACCCTCCTAATCCATCCAGCACATGTGCCTCGCCCAAACGATCACTCGCTGCTTTTCTCGATGTTAGAACCTTCTGGAATGAGGAGAGCGCTTCGTCCGTCTTGCCAAGATGTCTATATAGGTAACCATATAAAATATAAGTTCTGTTTTTAACTTCATCGAGATTTGCCTTCTCGCCAATCTCCATCATTTTGTTTAGGGTTTCAAGTCTATCATCAGAACGCCCCATAAGATTGTACAGCGATTCCTCAGCTTCAAGCGCTGCAAATATCTTTTTATCTCTTTCCTCGCTCTCCGGTTCAGTTGCAAGCCAATCCTGAATCCTTCTTGTCCAGGTAATTGCTTCATTATTCTGATAGTTGCTTCTACAGTATTTAAGAGCCTTATTCGCCCACTCGAGCGCCTTATCCGGATATAATTCAGCGCTATGCCAATGATGTGCTATCAGCGAAGCATACTGGTCCGTGTCAGCGAACATCTCCTCCATAATCTCAGCAGCCACCTTATGCAGCATACGCCGGTTAAACAGAAGAATGGTTTCGTAGGCAACATCCCGCGCTATGGCATGTTTAAAATAATAAGATAATTCCGTTTCATCCAATGACCGCAGCACAACCTCAGTCTTCTCCAGAATTTCTAAGTGTGCTTTAGTACCCTCGATGTCAGCAAGTTTCTCATTCAATAGTACCAAAGCGCGCATCAGGAATTCCCTTCCAAGTACAGAAGCGCGCTTCAGGATTTCCTTTAGTATCGGATCGAGGTCGTCAAAACGAGACAGGATAACAGCGCTTAACGTTCTGGGGATGTCAGCTTCAGTCAGGTCGTAAGCAAGCTCCCATGTGTCTTTAGCGCGTACAATAATGTTCTTCTGGACGAGCGACAAAAGAGCTTCCTCAAGGAAAAATGGGTTGCCGGCAGCGCGTTCCAGTATGAATTTCTCCGCTTCGACGGGAAGATCGGAGTCATCGAGCATAAATTTCAACAAGTCCCGGCAACTCTCTTCAGTGATCAACTGGAGCTTAATCTCTTCGGAAATGATATAGTTGGAATGAGCATCTGGAAGCGATCCCTCCGGTCGGTATGGACAAATAAACAGAATGGGTGATTCTATAAGGGTGTTTTCGAGAATGAACTTGAAAGCGTCAGCGGATGCGGTGTCAATCCATTGATAGTCTTCAAGAAGAACGATCAGTTTATTGATTTTCGCCGTCGCTTCAAGCAAGTATCGTAGACTCAGGTAGGTTTCCAGTTTCTGAGCTTCTTCATCAATCTCTTTGAATCTGTCATCCTCATAGTCGATGCCAAGAAGACGCCCGAGGAACGGCTTGTTATGTTGAAGATCGTTCCTCAGTTTTTCCGTCCCTTCGATCTTGCTTAGTTGCTCAAACAGATTTCGGACTCCTTCGTCCAGTTTCTTACGCCCTTCAGGATCGTTCTCCTTGATGTTAAAATAGCCTCTTAGTAGAACTATCCACGACCAATAAGCCGGCTGAGCATAAGGTAATGTTTGACCCTTTAGAACCGTCGCATCAACGCTTTTAGTGAACTCAAAACACAATCTTGATTTACCAAGTCCTGCTTCCCCTTCGATCCCTACCAACCGATGCTTGGCAAATCCTCTGATGTTTTCAACGGTCTCAGCTTCGAGAGCGTTACGGAGTGCTTTAAGTTCCTTCTCCCTGCCGACCATAGGCGATCTTTGAACCAAAGCCACTCGTTCCCATGGGCTTTTTCTGCCTGGTCCCTTTCCCGTGACCTTAAAAACGTGAAGCGGAATTTCTTTGCCTTTAACCTTAATTAAACCCTTATCCTGATATATATAAGCCTCACCAGCGTGTTCTCGAACGGTTGAACTGATCAGAATAGAACCGTGCTCGGCAGATGATTCTATACGAGCCGCCGTATTGACGGCGTCACCGATGACCATCCAGTCTCTCGCTACTTCATCATCGACTTCGGGATAGCGGTCTTTGTCGAAAACAACTTGACCCGCATTTATCCCGATCCTTGCATTCAGTTGAACATCAATCGATTTGAGGATCCGATTGATAGGTTTTAGAGTTTCGAATATCTCACGGGCGGCGGCAATGGTGCGTTCTGCGTCTTGTTCGGTAGCTTGTTCAGATCCCCAGACAGCCATAATCGCATCGCCGATATATTTCTCAACATTGCCATTATGCTTGCGGATAACCTCCGCAAAGGCGCCAAACACTCCACCGATAACGTGGTATACTCTTTCAGGGTCCTGGAGTTTCTCAGATAAACGAGTAAAACCGACGATATCGAGAAACAGGATAGTAACTTCACGACGTTCACCACCTTTCAATTCCAGTACCTGACCCGCTTCAGGTGAAATAGCTCGTGATAGCCGGTCAAAGTGCTCTCGCAAATTTGGTGACCAATCTTCTGACATTGGATTTATCCTTTAAATAACAGTCTCTATTGGATTCCTTTTCCTGCATCAATATAACAATAAGTTTCCCAAAAAACAATAATCCCCGGAACCGACCTGTTTTCCCTGACGGTTACCGGGGTTTGTGCCTTAGGGCGCAGTGCGCTTTAATTAGTAGGGCGGGATCTTATCCCGCCAATCTAACGATAAGCTCGTAATTTTATAATTAATCAGTGAATAGTTCAGCGGGATAAAATCCCAGAAGACAAACTACTCTCCTATACAGTTACACAGGCTACACCATCAGCGTTGACGGTTTATCGAATCATCAACTTGTTTTTACGGTTCTTTTGCCGGATTGTGAGGTGAGTCGGCGTGTGGTATTGGCTATCTGCAAGAGCGAACGGAGGGCTTCATT
>JAVCDD010000345.1 GCA_030765125.1 Candidatus Hatepunaea meridiana | reverse complement strand
TACCTATGAAAGGTATTCGAATCATGTGAGAACTCACTACACTATATGTCTGAATTCTGTTTTAAATGTGTAATATACTTACTGTTATACCTAATAAGGATTACGTTCTTAAAGGGGAAGATGCGTAAGAAAGCAGAAACATCTTAACTAATATAAAGAGGAATTCGATTATAAAATCAGTAGAGGGTGGATTAATAATTCTTTTAAATCTCTAACGAATCGGTATTTATCACTTGACTTAAGAGGGAGTAGAATATTATTTTTACAAAAGTAAAAGTTCGGTTACTACGAGACAGGAGATGCCTCTGTAATCGGGTAAAACTTCTACATGACAAACACAACATTTTTCATAACACTCAAAAGGAACGACAAATGATTTCTGAATACGATAAATCGAATTACAATAACGGGTTAACAAAGCGCGGGTGCATTTTATTGCTGGGATTGGTGGTTTTGATGGGGGTGGGGGGATGGAATGGGGTGTTTGGGCAGGGGTGGAGTGATGAGATACGGCTTACACACGCTCAAGATGATTACCAGTTTGCCAATAACAGCCCTCATTTCGCTATAGACTCAGATGATAACCTGCATTTCGTTTTCACGGCTTATAACTACGGAGATGACGACAGGACACATGTTATCTACCAGAAATTCAATCGTATCGGTGAAGCGCTGACAGAACAGATAGTAATATCTGAGTTAGCTGAAATACCGGATACAATAGAAAGCGGTCCTTATGTTCTTGATATATTCCTTAGTGAAAATAATTTAATTCATATATTCATGAGAGCATGGAGTTACGGTCCGAGATATGATTTACAGTATTACATAAAATATGATACAGAAAACGATTCTGTTTATAGATGCGTTGAATTAGATGGTTTTGACAATATTAATATTGAACGGGAAGCTAATATAATTGCTGATTCAAGAGATCAAATTATCATAAGCGGCAGCGCGTCAGCATACTGGGAAGAGGGAGATCGTGAAGATGATAACTTCAAGACTCATATTTTTTACAGGAGATATGATCTCGAAGGAGAGCCTGTAGGTGATATTCAATTCATTGATCCAGAGGATAGTAATGAAAATGACATCAGGATGCGTCTTGCGTCTGGTGATACGTTACTTTTTGTTTGGGAGGAAGTCCATAATAATAATATATGTAGTGTACATTTCAGCAAAGTTTCTCCAAATGATAGCATAATAATAAATGATCTTGAAATATCACCGAGAGAAGACTGGAGGCAGATAGGTTATTACGATTATGAACCGGACGGTGAAGACGGCATAGTAATAATTGTCTGGGGTGAAGGAAGGGCTTACATAAGGAAATATGATAACGAAATGAATGAACTGTTTCAGACATGTGTTGGAAGAACCAACGGACATGTGGATATAATTGTCGATCATAATAACTATATACACGTTGGTGGCGGTTTCAGACCTCCTGAGGGGACAACATATTTAGGTTATTCGCAACTTGATGATGAAGGCAATCTGTTAGATTCTGCAGAAGCGGTCTATGGCAGAGAAGAACACCCGCGAGTTAATTGGCGTAATACAAAGGTATTTAGATGTGAAGATGGGTTCACGGGAGTTATCTGGCTGGATGACAGATTTGGGGCGCGAAACCAAGAGCTTTTTATGATATATAAAACACAAAACGATGTAAGAAATGACAATTATTTTTTACCTTCATCCTCCAATCTAAGGATATTTCCGAACTATCCCGATCCTTTTAACAATTCAACTATAATTCCTTTTATAATCCCGCCTACTGGCGCAGAATTCCTGATAGTAAATTCACTTGGAAGAACCGTATTTAAACACATTATTCCTGCCGGGAAAGGAGGTTTTAAAACATATAATTGGCTGGGAATTGATAGTAACAGCCACACTTTGCCGAGTGGGCGTTACTGGGTTTTGTTAAAAAACCTAAATGGTAAGGCTGTAGAACCGGTTTCTATAGTCAGGTAATTTAATTAGAGTAAAAAGAAAACATTGTAAAGTTAAATCACTCAATCTTAATTTAGGAGAAGTAAAAAATGGAACAAACCATTATCAACAAGTTAATCGTCATCTTACTGACGGTTTTAGTAATCATTCTTGCACCTGAATTTTTACAGGCAGAAGATTCCGAATTCACAATTCAGGGAGAATGGTTGGAAGAAAATGCCATTTGGTCAGGTCCATTAGTTGTAGATCTGAACAACGATGGTGAGAAAGAAATAATAATAATAGATGAAAGTCGTATTCGTGTTTATGAACACGATGCAGAAGGTGAAAATCCTGATCCGTGTATAACTCTATATATACCGGATCAATATGAACATTATCAGTTTTTCTGTATACCATCAGTTGGAAATCTGGATGATGACGATTTCTTGGAAATAGTCGCAGTATGCGGTCATAAAGGAACATATTACCGTCAATTGATTAATAAAAACTTAAGAATTTACTGTAATGAATGTGACAGGACGGTAGATCAAAATTGTAGAGTTAATGAAAGCGTTTTGCTGGTTTGGGATGTTAGTGAGGATGAAAATGAGGAGCTTGATGCAAGTTTAATAACCTCATTTGAACTTTTTTCTGATACTAATCCTTATTCTCATATCACAGGAAGTACACCTGTATTGGCGGATCTTCAAGGTTTAGAAGATAGCGAGGAACAGGAAGTATTTGACGAAAGGATGGAGATTGTCCTAACCGGATTAGGCTGGGATGGCTCAAGACATAATGGGCCTAACGGGTTGTGTTCAGCGCGAAGTGGTCATTATACATCAGTTATGGTTTTTCAGCTTAATGCGGATAATGATGAATTAACGCCTCTTTCGGTTTATGTAAGCTCATTATCAGCAGGTATATGGCATCTTCATTACGACGGTGAATTCAATTCCTACAGCATAGCTGCTGTTGGTGATATTGATTGCGATGGAATGAAGGAGATAGCTGTATGTGACCGATTAACAACAGCAATCTGGTCTTATAATGCATCAGGAGCTATTAATAATAAGCTTACTAATAGGCAATTACGAGAAGTGGATGTTGAAGATAACGCCGGCTTCTATGTTCCTGGTCCGGTTTTAGCAGACATCGAAAACGCGGGAGAACTGAATGTAATTGTACCTCAGTTCTTAGGTACTGAGGAGTGGGAGACTATGGTTTGGGTTATGGATAGAGATGCTGAAAATCTTGAGGCATGGGAAGATGAGATAACAGGTTACTTCAATCTAATGGGTGAATTACCGGCTATTGGCGATATGACGAATAACGGCACACCTGAGATCATACTGCATTTACTCGATCATGATGGTCAAGATCATTTCCTTTATTGCCGGGAATTCAATAATAGTGATATTACCGGAGATGGAATTGACGTCTGGCCTGTAGAGAATTCAAACCTTGAAGCAGGCGCAATACCAACTATCATGAATATTTACGATGGGGATGCTTTCAACGATATTGTTATCGCCAATGAAATAAATGGAGATGACGTACTTCTGTATAGTCTGGAAGACAGCGATGATCCTGTAGATGGTTGGCTAACGGATAACTCACCTGATTACTCCATACCTTGTTTATCCGAACTTAAAGGAGATGGAGATATTTATCTTATTGTACAGTCGATTAGTGATGGTATTCCAACTGAAATGGAAATTAGGATAATTGATACTGGTACTGACGTTGGTGATGATAATGATAATGAGCGTGTATATAACGAGTGGTCACAGTTAATGAACAGTCCCCGCCATGATGGTCTTTATGCGCAAGTCTATTCCGGTTTTCTGCAGAATGAAGAGACATATTGGCGTGATAGGGTGATCCTTACAAGTGAAGTAACTGTTGGTGAAAATAAAACACTAACGATACTTCCTAATACAGTTGTCGAATTCAATAGTGACGTTGATTTACGGATTTTTGGAGGACAACTCAACGACGCTGAAAATGTTGTATTTAAACCTAATTTCGAGGGTGAATATAGGGTATATTACGATCCGGGTCCTATGAAGCATTTAAAATTTTTAGGTGATCGCATGATAAACGGTCGCTTCATCATCGAAGAAAGTCAGGAAATCACCTTTGAGAACTGCACATTCTCTGGTGAAAGCGGTATAGGTGATCACATAGCTATTGATGCCGAGGATGCCACCGTCAACCTGATCAACTGCACCTTCAAAGGCTACGACACCGCCGTAATGCTCGACAACT
>JAVCDD010000096.1 GCA_030765125.1 Candidatus Hatepunaea meridiana | reverse complement strand
TACCTATGAAAGGTATTCGAATCATGTGAGAACTCACTACACTATATGTCTGAATTCTGTTTTAAATGTGTAATATACTTACTGTTATACCTAATAAGGATTACGTTCTTAAAGGGGAAGATGCGTCTTAAGTTGGCTTTCGCTTCCCGATACTGCTTTCTTTCGGGACAGTTCTCTTGTTTATAACATAGATTACTTCCGTGATTTTACTTGTCCTTATATCGGAATTGATTCGCTGATAGTATTTTCTGTTGTGGATGGTGAATATATATTCGGTGAGATTGAAGACAACGAGTTGACGATCATATCCGAGCAGGATTGGATAGGCGTGGATACTTTAAGATTGATAGTAACCGAGGTCGCCGACGAGACAAATTGCGACACAACCTGCCTCAGAATAGTTGTTCATCCAAATAATGACGTCTCCTTGCCTCCCCATGCAGACCTTCCGATTGAATTCTGCTTGGTGTCTGCATACCCTAATCCTTTCAATTCACATACCAATATCACCTACGCAATACCTGAACCTTGTCAGGTAACATTGACTGTTCATGATATATCAGGTTGCAAGATTGCAACTTTAGTAAACACACCACAGAAAGCAGGCAGGAATACAGTCATCTGGACAAGCAAGGGTTCGACCGGCATACCGATTTCATCCGGGATATATTTATGTCGTATGCAAACTGGATCGTTTGTTGAAACTTGTAAGATGACTTTAATCAGGTGAGAGAGTTAGAATTGTCGGTAGCATAAGCGTCCCAGCTTGCGGGTAGAATAAACAATCAATATAGTAATCATTCATTTGCAGGCAGGGACGCCTACGCTACTGACATTGCGTTATATTAACGCCACGCAACATAATTAGGCGCTCGATCAACAATCCTCTTGATGTAATCCCGGGTTTCCTCATAAGGTAAATCCTTAACAAGCTTGGCATAGAGCTCGTCCGGCGTCATCGTGTTAATAATCTTCACAGCGGGACCAAGTTTCCGCTCGCCGGTGATTGCCTTGGCTACATTTCCCGGTCCGGTGTTGTAAGCGCAGATCATACAGTATAATGCATTCTGGCTGTTCTTGATGTTCTTGAATTCGCTAACCCGCATTTTCCGCAAATAGCCCGTTCCTAACTGGATGTTATTATGTGAATTGTAAAGATAGAAACGGTTGGGAGCCTTATCCTTGCCAAAAACGAACTTAAAAGCCTCTCTACCGCCGGAACGAGGTACAAGCTGCATCAAACCGAAGGCGGGGGCGTGGGACTTTGCCTTGGGATTAAAGTATGATTCGGTGTGCATTAAAGCCAGAACCATTGCGATATCCAGATCGTTCTCTTTACAATATTTCCTTACATCCGGTAAGTATTTCTCAGCGCGCTTCTTTAAATGATCCGGAACCAAAGGCACTCGCACCTTTACAACCAGCCGTTCGATTTTATCCTTTCCGACCTCAACCTCTTCAACCATTACTGCCTGAGCAACGAGCTTCTGAGCGAAAACCTCGACGTTCTTTGGGGTTACAGGTTTTCCTTCAGGAGTTGCTATTTGTTTCTCAAGGATTTCAGAACCGGATTCTTCCTTCTCCTTGACGATTTCCTGAACCTGTTCTTTGATTATTTCCTGTGCCTTTTTCAGCGGTTCGGGTTCAGTTGCCTCAACCAGGGTTTCAATCTCGACGTAACCTTCTTCAAAGTTTACTACTCGTTTGGTTTCTTTACCCTCACTGTATGAGACCCATTCTTCTTTAGTGGAGTCGAGAAATTTCCGCCATTTTTCTTCAACGTCGGCTTTATATTTTTTGAATGCAGCTTCTTCATCTTCCACGTATTTATTAAAGTCTTGCTGCTGTTGCTTCTGATAATCTTCAAAAGATTGTTGTGCAAGAATGTACGTTGGGATCAGAGTCAAGATTAAAAGAGCTGCGAATAGATACCGGATAAGTGATTTTTTCATTGTTTTCCTCGATTGGTTTAGATTACTGGAGACCTTGTAGAACATCTGATGATGTATCAGACGCAAAGTTGTGTCGCTTAATGAAAAGATAAGGAGTATTTAATGATAAATCAAGAATGTCTTTATAAATCCAATGAGAATTGCCTAATTATTTTAGAATCAAGAGTAAAAATATGTTGCTTATACCACTGAATTTTGTTAAATTGTAAATCATCGGCTAATTGCCATAATATTAAAACATCGGAGAACTAATGAAAACGAGTACGTTTCCCTTAAACCTCTTTCAAAGAGTTTGCTTTTCGGGTATCCTTTTGCTAATAACATTCGCACTGTCAACATCCAGCTTATTAGCTCAGGATCCCGAACACTTCAACCCGGTTCGTCGTACTGGAAACAATATGAGTATCCTTATTCAGGAAGCGTTGCTTAACGATGTAGATCTTGCTGAGGACGATGAAATCGGAATATTTACCGAAGCCGGCTTATGCGTAGGTGCATGTGTTATCATTGAACCCGGTGAACTGGTAGGTCCGGCAGCCTGGGCAGATAATGATCCGGATGATGGTGAAATAGATGGTTATATTCAAGGTGAAGATATTTACTTACGTTTCTGGAGTCGAGAACAGGATCATGAATGGCCCGCTGAAATCTTTAACTATAGAGAAGGTCCAAGGGAATTCCGTCATAATGAATTACTGGTTTGCTCATTCGCTGCTGAAACAGCATTGGTTGGTTGGCCCTTCGATTATGAGCATGGATTTGGTAATGTCCAGGTGGACGAATCTGCCGAGTGGGTCTTCGATATAACCAACTTCAAAGAAGATGATCTCACAATTACAGATATAACCGTTGAAGGTGATTACTTCGGATCCGATTTTGAAGATGAAGTCACACTCGAATACCTCGAATCTTTTGAAGTAACGGTTTCTTTCAGTCCGGAAGATGATGGTGAGTTTGAAGCTGTCCTGACAATATTTACTAACGACGAAGACGAGGAAGAAACAGAAATCACTTTAAGCGGTGTTTCGTTCGGTCCGCCTCACATTAGCCTGAGTGATGAAGAACATAACTTCGGCGAGGTTGACGCAGGTGATGCCGTTGACTGGGATCAATTCTTTGTAACTAATGATGGTTATGAAACACTTATTATCTCAGATATTACTTTTGAAGACGAAGCTTTCTCAACTTCTTTTGTGGAAGATATTGAAATTGAACCGGATGATCGTGAACCTATAGTTGTGACATTTGCTCCCGAAGATTCCGGTGAATTTGCAACTGATATGGTGATAACCTCCAATGATCCTGATAATGAAGAGATAACTGTTCATTTAACCGGTATCGGTGTACTGGTCGAACTGCCTGAGATTGAACTTGATGAAAATCAACATTTCTTCAGCGAGGTCAGGATAGATGACACTGCTCGATGGACTCTGGTAATTAATAATATTGGTAACGTCAATCTGATTGTTAGTGATATCGAAAGCACAGATGATGCGTTCACTATTGATTTTGAAGATGAAGTTACTATCCAGCCTGATGAACAATTCGAGATTGAAGTTACCTTTACACCTGAAGAAGAAACTCAGTATGATAGTGAATTACATATAGAAACCAATGATCCGGAAGAAGAGGATTATACGATATGTTACCTGCGAGGACACGGGATGGAGGAAATGGAAGGATATTTCCATTATTATCGAACCGATGCCAGTCATGTTCTCCTGGTGGAAAGCGCTACTATAAATGATGAAGAGCTCGAAGAGGGCGACGAGATCGGTGTTTTCACTGAAAGCGGCTTATGCGCCGGATTCGGTATAGTTCCGGAAAATGGTCGCACCGGATTTGCCGGTTGGGCAGATGACGATTTTGAGGACAACATCATTAATGGCTTTATGAATGATGAAGAGCTATCATTCAAACTATGGGATGTTGACGCTGAGATCGAAACCTGGGCGGAACCGGAATTCCTGTCAGGACCAAGAGTATTTGCTATACAAGGTGTTACCCGTTTGAACCTGACCGCTGAAGTTGAACCACAACCGCGCATCGAATTGTCCGGTAACGCTCATAACTTTGGTCAGGTATTTATAGATGAGAATGAGGAATGGACTTTCACTATCATCAACCGCGGTGACGGTGATCTGATAATTTCCGAGTTATCTTCCAATCAGGACGTTTATAATGTTGATTATGATGGAGACGATGAAATTGTGCTGCGTGAAAATCAACGGATTGAGATTACCATAACCTTTGTTCCGGATGCTGAACAGCGTTTTGAAGGACGTTTAACCATCCGTTCCAACGACCAACGTCATCCGGTTCTTTACATTGATCTTGACGGTCTCGGCATCGAAATTCCACCACCGGTTATCGAACTCGACGCTGAAAATCACTTCTTTGCCGTTCAGCACATTAATCCTGAAAATCCTTTTGAGTTCGTATTTGAAATCAGCAATGAAGGTGAAAGCGGGCTGAATATCACAAGGATAAACCGTCAGGGCAGCGCTGTTTTTAACACTAGTTTCGATCAGGAAATCGTTATTGATCCGAATGAATCTTTTGAAGTAATAATCACTTTCAATCCCTCCGAAGCACAGCAGTACGATGCAACGTTCACAATTGATTCAAACGATCCATATAACGGTGAGGTCGAATTTCCTGTACGTGGTTTTGGGTCGGATTCTGAAGATCATTTTCTGAACCTGCCTACCGAGGAAGTCCACAACATCACCGTTAGTGAAGCTTACCTTAGATTTCCTGACAATGAGGAAGCAGACCTTTCAAATAACGATGAGATTGCCGTATTCACCCCATCCGGACTATGTGTTGGTAGAGTCACTATCGAAGAGAACGAGGATATCATTTTTAACGCCTATGGCAGCAACCCTGAAAATGAGTTCGTAGACGGCTTTAACGCCAATGAAGAGATGACTTTCCTGATCTGGGACTGGTCAAGAGGTGAAGAACTATCCTGTGAGGAGGTTGAATACATTGATGGTCCCGAGAATTTCACAAATGATGGAGAAACTACAATTATTCTCGGCAGTGAGATCATCCTACCGGAACAACGAATTGCTTCGGATCCGGAGGCTTTTGACTTTGGCGCTGTTCGTGTAGATGATGAAGCTGAATGCACGATAAGCATCTATAATTCCGGCGGTAGAACGTTGGTTATAGATGATGTAACGACAAATTTAAACGTTCTCACCCACAGCTTTGACGGTGAGCAGGTTGAACTCGAAGCGGATGAAGCATTAGAACTGACAGTAACATTTTCACCTGAAGAAGAGCGCGCTTATGCCGGAGGTTTGATTGTAATTCACAGCAACGATCCGGACGATCCGCAGTTCCCCATCCACATTACCGGTATGGGCTCTGATGCTGAAGACCATTATGATAACTACGAATCCGGATCAAGCCATTGGATACTTGTTCAACTGTTGTTTGATGGGGAACCTGCTTCCAGGGATGATCAAATAGGAGTGTTCATCCCCGACGGTCTTTGTGCCGGTCGAGGAATCGTAACCAATCCGGAAGAACGGCTTGGCGTAAGCGCTTATGGTGATGATCCAGAAACACCCCATCTATTGGAAGGATTCCGAAATGACGAAGAAATTACTTTCCGGGTTTGGGATGAAAGCGTGGACTCTGAATTAAGCGGTGACGACCTTGAGATTGAAGTACATATGGGTAGTTTAAACTGGGCTGCCAATGCATTCACACTGGTTATTATTGATGTTCAAACAGGCATTGGTTTCCTGCCTGTTTTTCCTCCAGAGGTTGACGAAGGTGAAACAATGGAATTTGAAATTACTATTATAAATGCTCCAGATAATTTGGAAATCGAATTTATCAATCCAAATATCCTCAATGGTTTGGGTGAATGGACATTGGAAGATTTCATCTTTACCTGGGAAACTAACTTCGATGCAGGGCGTGATGAGCCATACGAGTTGGAATTTCGAGTCTTTGATCGTGATGATGAAGATGTTCAGGATTTTGGAATTGCCATGGTTTATGTCAATAATATCCCGCGTCCACCTGTAATTAACGACCAACTTCGAGATGAAATCTTTGGTGATGATAATCAGTTCACTATTGAGGAGGATGTCGGCTGGTCGATGGTCGTCGAAGATATGCGTGAACTGTTTGTCTCACCTGAAGAACTTGACATGAGGTTCCGTTATCGCCTCGGTGATCCCAACGTCGTTGATCAGCGAGTTCGAGGTGCGGACGATGAGTTGCCATATTCTTACTGGATCAGGATTAATCCGGCGAACCGGAACTGGTTCGGGGAGATTGAGTGCTCGATAATAGCAGATGATGAGCAGGATAACAGGGATGGCTCTAATCGTCGGTTAAGATTGGTGAATGGTGGTATTAATACAGATCAATTCGTTATCGCAACGGATCAACACTCTAACCGGCAGATTCCAAGGCGCGACTTAACGGCAGGATACAATTTCACGCTCATCGTTGAACCTGTCGACGATCCGCCGGAGCTATGGGATCCAATCAATAATCGTCCTTACCCGGATGATGAAGAGATCATAATACGCATATCAGAGAATGATGAGTTTCGTATTGGGATGGAAGTCCGTGATATTGACAATGACGTCGCGGAGATGACCTGGACGATTGCCACTCGCGGTGGCTTGCCGGAACCGGTGGATGATAACTGGAGCTTCACCGACAACGAAGACGGTTCAGCGCTATTCATCTGGACACCTGGCTTCAACGATTCAAGGGAAGAGTCGTATCGTCCGGTATTCCAGGTAGACTATCCCGATGGAGGACGGGATAGATTAACGGCTGATATTACGGTACTGAACATCAACCGGCGACCAGAGATATTAGGTCGTCTGAACGACATTGAAATTAATGAAGACCCCGATCCCCGCCGAACTGTTATCGCAGACCTGGACACGATCTTCGTTGATCCGGATAACGAGGGGCTGAATTACCGCCTCAATAATGCTCTGCCTGCCCTGAATATCTTTATTGACAACGAAAACGTTCTCGCTATCGAACCGAACGATAACTTCAACCTTCCGGATGGCATAGAGATTACCGTTACGGCAAACGATCCGGAACCGGATGATTTTTACCTAAGCGAGAGCTTCAATCTGATTATTAATCCGGTTAACGATGCTCCCGAACCTTTCAGTTTGATTTCACCGGAAAATGAAACGTTCATTGAACGCGATAATTACAATGTTTCATTTGAATGGGAAGAATCTATTGATATCGATGATGATGAAATGTTGTACAATCTATTTATCGAAGTTTTCTACGCCGCTGAGGAGGTTGATACTATTCTAACATTTGAGGATATTAATACAACCGGTTTGACTATCAGGAATCTGGACAGTTTGCTGATTGATATTGGTGTTGTAGTATACAGGGAGGATATAATATTCAGTGTATTGTGGTGGGTTGACGCGAACGATAGTGAATTAACGACTCGGTCGAGTGAACGTTGGCTGCTTGCGATTCCGGTTCCTCAAGATGTTCTGTCTGAAGGGATTGGTTTACCGGCTGAATTTACACTTTGTCAGAATTACCCTAACCCATTCAATCCTTCAACCACCATCGAATTCGCCTTACCCAGGCATTCAAACGTTAGATTATCGGTGTGGAATACGTCGGGCAGGCTGTTAGACGTCATCACATCCGGTCAATTACCGGCAGGACGCTATAAAGCCACCTGGATAGCAAACAATTTACCGACAGGAGTTTATATCTTCAGACTTGAAACCAACGAATGCAAGCTGACGATGAAGGGTATTTTGTTAAGATAAAGTAAGGACTGGGTTGTACAAACATTTCTGATTGATTTGTAAAAACCCCAATCCGTGGTGTCAGGTGCCCTCACCTGATACCATAACATCTGAACAATTAGTAGATTGGCTGTCAGGTGAGGGCATTCGACAGCGCGTTTATTGGCTTTTTACACATTAACTTTTCTTATTCACACCTATAGACACAAGGAACTTTTATCTCTTTGCAATATAAAATGATAAACGCTTTTTTATTATGTTACAATGAGTATCCCAATCGGTGAAATTACATCCACTTTTTTCCAGTTACTTTTAATAAGTCACTTAAAGTCGAAACACGACCGGAAATGCTGTCATCTGATGGCGGCGTCATAGTTTTGCGTGAAATTGACGAACAACTTAAAATTACCGAAAGCCAGACTTCATCCATTCTGATCCAATTTTCGGTTGTGACGTCATTCAAAGAGCGTTGATTGAGTTCGGTGTAGGGAGAACTCCGTACCCCATAAGCGCAGGAACAGATTTTGATCAAAATAATCCCTCAAATTCGACTTTCTAAACCACAGAAATCTACTTTTTCCTAATCTTTTCATATTTTTGCTTGCATTTTAGGGAAAAGCTTTACAATATATATTTTATTCATATATGATCCTGTTGAAATACTTCCCATTTTGTCATTCCCGCGAAGGCGGGAATCCAGATGGTGTTTGTTAAATACTTGAAAACTCTGGATTCCCGCCTTCGCGGGAATGACAAAATGGGAGGGTA
>JAVCDD010000352.1 GCA_030765125.1 Candidatus Hatepunaea meridiana | reverse complement strand
GTAGGGGCCAATTTATTGAGCCCCTTCTACTTATGCAAAAGGGCTCGATAAATCGGCCCCTACGCGGAACTTTTAATGCTTCAAACAATTATAAAAACCAATATTGATACTTAACAAAGTAATGTTAATTAGTGCCTACAGAAATACTGCGCAAATTAACAGTAACTAATTGTTAATTAAGAAGATGATCTTAAATAAAATCGCTTGGATTTGAGCAAATTACAAGCTATTGATACTATATTACAAAAAAGCTTGCAGTTTAACAATAGACCAAACATTGTATAAATACAAAGATCATCACACAACCCATTGTTTGAAGAACTTTTTCCTTTTGGTGGAAAACTGGACGAAAATAATCGCTGGCTGAAGATTGCAGAAATGATACTATGGGAGCAACTCGAACAGGAATATAGTCGCCATTTTACTACTACTGACCGTCCCGCTGAGGACGTACATCTGGTCATCGGTCTGCCTGAGAGTGTCGCTTCTTCTATATCAAAGGAAGTGACAGAAGGAAGGTTTTTAATAGAAGCTATTTATTCTTGGAATTATTCGTATTTTGGGCGTTTTCTTTGCATTCCTTGCAGATGCTCTTGTTGCTTAATGACTTTTGATTCTTATCTATATATTCTTCAACTAATCGCCAGTAATCCTTATTGTCACGTATCTTTTTGCATTGCGAGCAAATAGGTAAAAGGTTTGATAATTGATCAACTTGGTTCACTACTTCCTGATGTTCAATTTTAATTTTCTCCAGCGAATCCCACGCTTTCTTTAATTCAAGATGAGTCGTTATCCTTGCTAATAACTCTATAGAATTAAACGGCTTTGTTACATAGTCGGAAGCTCCAAATCGAAATCCCTTTGCTACATCTTCCATTTCTGTTTTGGCAGTTAGAAAGATTATAGGTATATCTTTTGTTTCATCCGAGGCTTTAAGCTTCCTGCAGACTTCAAAACCGTTTATATCCGGCATCATAATATCAAGGAGAATAAGGTCTGGGTGGATTACATCAACCATCTGCAGAGCTAATCGACCGCTCACAGCAACACCTATTTTCCAGTTTTTAACCCTGATAATATTACCCAAAACCTGTAAGTTCTTAGAATTATCGTCAACGATGAGTATAACAGGTTTCTTTTCGCTTACGATTGCTTGGTTTTCTTCCAATTTTATTACTTCGACCTCTTTATAGTTGACATTAACTGCTGGTTTCAGCTAAATGCTCCGGATAATACTTCTCTAAACAATCCGGACATATCCCATGAGTGAACTCAGCTTCAGAATACTCTGTTATATATCTCTCAACCTGCTGCCAATATCCATTATCATCTCGTATCTTTTTACAATGACAGCATATAGGCAGTAAACCCGAT
Organism: Candidatus Hatepunaea meridiana; assembly: GCA_030765125.1. GTDB lineage: Bacteria > Electryoneota > AABM5-125-24 > Hatepunaeales > Hatepunaeaceae > Hatepunaea > Hatepunaea meridiana. The sequence goes on along the minus strand of JAVCDD010000352.1, from coordinate 8,990 downwards.
AATTGCTTTACCTTAGTGAGAGCAGCTTCCAGTTTGATTATAGTTTTTTTCTGCGTATCCCAAGCCTTTTTCAATTCAAGATGAGTTCTCACTCTCGCTAATAGTTCAATCGAGTTGAAAGGCTTTGTGACATAATCAACAGCTCCAAACTGAAATCCCTTCACAATGTCATCTGTTTCAGTTTTAGCGGTTAAGAAAATAATTGGGATATCTTTAGTATTAGAAGATTCTTTCAGTTTCTTACAGATCCTATAACCATCTAAATCCGTCATCATAATATCAAGCAGAATAAGATCGGGTGGATTATTCTCTATACTCTTAAATGTATGTAGACCGCTTTCTGCAAAAGTAATCATATAATTATCAGTGCGTAAAATAGCGTCTAACATCTGCAAGTTCTCTTGATCGTCGTCTACTACAAGAATTAGTGATTTATTGTTCTCTTTTCGTTGATGAGTATTCATATATATTGTGTTTTTCAGTTGATTGCGGACAATGATGTTTGACTTTCCCTTTGATCTTTACAAAGATTGCAATTGATTTAGTATAAAGCAATAGTAAATAACAATAAAAAACATGGTTGTTGTAGAATTATTAGGAAAGGATATGAATCTGTGTCTTGTTCGATCCCTTCGGGAATGTTCTTTGACTCATGGTTCTCTGCGCTCTCTGCGGTGAAATTTTAAATGGCTATTTTTCAAGACACCTGGCAATGTTTTCTGTTAGTTTCGGGAAATATTCCAGTGTACCCGGCAGCTTGTCCATATTAAAACTCTTGGCTTGATTATAAAACCCTTCAGCCCAGTTTGTCAGTTCATCGAAATTGTATTTTTCGCCGAGTTCCTTTATCCGCACCGCAAGGTCCTCTATTTCATCAAGAATAAAGGACTTCCTAACCCTTTCCCACTCATTCATTATATCGTTTTCCAGAGTATTGAGAATCACCGGCAGGTTTGCCATTACTTCATCGGAGATATCCTCAAACAACATTCCATTGCCGTTACCGGAAGCGCTTATATTAGAATTAGCTTCCATGATTTCTTCAATGGAATGAGGTAGAAATTTCATTAACTCAGTCACTATTTCTTCACGACTCACCGGTTTCCAGAGATAACCATCAAACCCGACGCTTGTAATTTTTTCCTCTTCATTCTTCATAGCGGAAGCCGTCAGGGAAATAACCGGAATATCTTTTAATTTATTGTTAGCCTTGATGATTCGTGTGGCTTCATAGCCGTCCATTACCGGCATCTTCAGGTCCATTAAAATCAAATCGGGCTTATAGGTTTCAGCAGCTTCGACCGCCTCTTTACCGTCGGCAGCTTCAATAAAACTAATATTAAGTGATTTGAGATATTCTATCACTAAGAACCTATTTCCCTTATAATCATCGACAACCAGAATTGTGGGGTTGTCAAACTTAATCGAATCAGGATTAATTCCGGCTGTATCATCAGCTATTTCAATTGAGGAGGCTACTGCAACGTTTTTTAAGATCACCTTAAAGCTACTCCCTTTGCCAATTTCGCTTTCTACTTTAATCTCGCCTCCCATCATTTCAACCAGCCGCTTGGTGATAGCAAGACCGAGACCGGTACCACCAAACTTGGTTGAAGTTTGTTTATCCTGCTGCCTGAAAGCCTCAAAGATGCATTTTTGATCTTCTTTAGCAATTCCTATACCAGTGTCATCAATAGAAAAGATAAGGTCGATAGTACTTTTATCCATAGGTGTAACCTCTTTTCGAACAGATAGTCTTACATATCCTTTATCTGTGAATTTCAAGGCATTACCAACCAGATTGAATATAATTTGCCTTAATCGTATTTCGTCCATCAGCAACGCCTTTGGCATTGCACGATCAATCTCCAGGACAAAATCAAGACCCTTGTCCCGGATCTTCCAGAAAAATATCTGTTCGATTTCTCGAAAGATGAAATGTGGATTAACTGCCGTATAATCAAGCTCCAATTTCCCAGCTTCAATCTTGGAAAGGTCAAGAATATCGTTAATAATTCTGAGCAGCGCTTGACCGCTTGATGATATGGATGCGATATATTCCTTATACTCCTCGTTTTTAATCTTGCTTTCCAGTATTTCAGTAAATCCGAGTATAGCGTTCATCGGTGTGCGGATTTCATGACTCATATTTGCCAGGAATTCACTCTTTGCTGCGTTTGCTGTTTCAGCTTGCAGCGCCATCTCATTTGCTCTCAGGGTTTCCTGCTCGAGGAAGCGGTTTGTTTCTTCGGTTTCATGTTTAGCCTGTATAAGGGCTTCCTCTGCCTGCTTTCGTTCAGTGACGTCAATCATAACTCCAAGATGCTTATCTCCGTTAGAACCATTTGATATTATTGACATTCGATCCGATAACCAGATGTATCTTCCATCCTTATGACGTATGCGGAATTCAGTTTTATGAATACCTTGGGCGCCTTCTTTAAGCCAGATCTCTTGATTCCCAACTATATGATTTCTATTATCGGGATGAATTAGATTTTCAAAGAATTTCGGTTTTTCAAAAAACTCATTCCTTGAATATCCCAGCACCTTCTCAATATTTAGTGATAGATATTCGATTCCATCACCTGTTTGATATAATATTGCATCCGGAACATTCTGAATAAGTGTCGTTAACCGTTTTTCGCTTTCTTCCAGCTTTGCGGTGCGTTCAGCGACTCTGGATTCCAGTTTGTCACGTGCTTGTTCAAGTGTTATTTTTGCTTGCATCTGTAAAGTAACATCGCGCATAATCAACAAGGCATGGTTCTCTTTGAATTTCACACAGTCTAATGTAAACCATTGTTCTCCATCGTTTACGGACAGATTGAGCTGTATCTCACCATGCTGTGTATGATTGGTATCAAAAACCGAATGGACAATTTTGATAATTTCCGGCATGAATTTAGATGATTCATTCAATTCTCTGCCGATAAAACGTGTAATAGTATTTTCTGCCAGATTGCTGCATGTTTGATTGATTCCGGTTAAAAAAATTTTATTATTAGTGTCTTGTTTAAAAAGCAAGGCAGGATCTGGGATGGCTTCAAATATCTGTCGGAATGTATTTTCACTTTGTCTTATTTGTTTCTGTAGTTTTCGTTCGTTTTGTAAAAATGCAAACCTTTCAATGCTGTTCTTAACCATTAGTGGAAGCATTCTAACGAAATCAGGATTACCTGCTTTAGGTAAATAATCCATTACACCGGATTTTAACATCTCGGTTGCCAGTTGTTCGTCACCTTGAGCTGTTACCATAATAACAGGCAGCTGAAGCATTTTATCGTTTAAGGCTGCGATTACGTCTCTGCCCAGCATATCGGGAAGATTATAATCGAGTACTACAAGATGGATTCCGCCGCGTTCAATACGATTTAATCCATCAGCACCGTTTATTGCTACTTCAACATAATATCCGGCGCTTTCGAGTATCCTGGATTCCATTCTCGCCACCAACGGCTCGTCTTCTATGATCAGGATAGTGTGTTTTGTAGTGTTTTGCATATTTATTTGTCCATTCTTTAATATTAGGTTTTATATGTAAATTCTATTCCGTTCCTTTAATTTCCACACATAAAAAAAGGTTGTGCTGGAATGAGTGATTATTACCGTTATAAGCTTAACGATTCAAAATCTAACCTGATCCCGATAGGTTTCAAGAAGGATGTTTTTAGGATACTATTCATAATTCTTTCGATTTCTTTCATTGGTTATTGACAAACAAGCGTCTACCCATAATGGGAGCCGATCTATTAATCCCAGTTCGTTTACATAGTTCTCATCACATCTATCGATTAAAACCTTCTCGATTTCAACTGATTTGATGTGGTCAAAAATATCTGCCATGTAAACGACGGTTAACGAACTAAAACTACTATTGTGACATTTCTGGGGTTGATGGTGGTACGCAACCGCTTCAACGATTGACTCATTCAACCCCCAGATACCAAGCAGGAATGCTCCGACTTCAGCATGAGTGGTTCCAAAAACATCCTGCTCTGCTTCAAACATTGGTATTCGCTCTCTTGAAGCGATAGCTAAGGCTTTCGAGTATTGCTCAGGCATATTATCGGTAAGAATCAACTTGCCGATATCATGCAAAAGACCTGATGTGAATGCTCCTTCAATAAGGTTTTTATCATTACATTCATTCTTTGCGATAGTCTTGGCAATGACGCTGACTCTTTTACAATGAGCCCAGAGGTTATCTAAGTTGAATCTGGTCATTTTATCGTGTTGTAACTGTTGGAAAACGCGAATAGAAAGCGCCAGCGAAGTGATAATATCCAACCCAAGCAGAACTACCGCCATTTTCTGATTTGATATCTGCCGCGGCAGTCCAAAAAATGCTGAATTGACAAATTGAAGTATTTTAACCGACATGCCTTGATCTTCCGCAACAATAGTTGATATATTATTCAAAGAAGCATTCGGTGATTCCAGTTCAGTTATCAGTCTTTCATATATTACAGGAAAACTTGGAAGTGATTCCATATTCGATACTAACTCGCGTAGTTTCTTATTATGGAGCATATCGTGAAGAGAACAAGTTCGTTTAATCGTGTTTATTATTTCAACGGTATTAATTGGCTTGCTTATATACTGATGTATTGGTTTCAGTGAGTGAAGGTTTTTGCCCACATCGGTTTGAGCAGAAAATGCAATGCGAGTAATTTGAGGATAACGTTTCTTAACCTTGGTTAACAATTGAAATCCATTCATTTCCGGCATACTTAAATCGGATACGATGACGTCGAAGGTTTCTACGGCAAGCTTTCTTAATGCTTCCTCGCCGCTATTAGCGAAAGCAATTTCCCACTCGCTTCCCATTGAAAATAGCATACGTCTGAGACTGCTCAATATATTGGGCTCATCATCTACGAAAAGGATGTGTTTTTTTTCAGTCATTGGGATATTTTTGAATTTTGAGTTTTGAGTTTTGAGTTTTGAGTTTTAAACTGCCGTTATTTCATTATAATTCAAAACTTAACACTCATAATTCAAAACAATTTTAGTGTTTTCTAACAGAAAAACACGAATTCTATATGTAAGGTACTATCAGAACCATTACCCACGTTCAACACTGGGGAAATATATCGAAAACGTTGTTCCTTTTCCTGGAGCGCTTTCTATATCAATAAATCCATCGTTGTCATCTACAATCCATTTTACCACTGTAAGTCCTAATCCGCTGCCTCCCTTTGAAACTTTTGTTGTGAAATGCGGTTCAAACAAACTCTTAAGGGTGATTTCATCCATCCCCATACCTGAATCCGAGACTATAATTTTAACGAACTTTCCAAAATGATTTTGTTCATCTTTCGCCAATTTACTCTCGTGTATTTCCTCCTCAAAGAGAGAAATTTCAACAAAGCCCTCACCTTCAATGGCTTGCCCGGCATTGATAACCAGATTCATTAGCAATTGATGAAATTGATTTTCGAGCATATTAACAAAATAGTCATTCCTCGGTCGAATCCATTTTATCCTTATTTTATGCGGTAGAATGGATTTAAAGAAAACCTTACTTTCGTCAATCATTTCCGATAAGTTCAGATTGGTCTTGTTCTGTTCACCGGGCTTGCTGAATCTGAGTATCTGCCACATAATATTATTCGCTCGGTCGGCAGCATCTTGTATCTTGCCGATAGGTTTTAATACTTGCTCATTATCATTCATCTGCATTGCAAGTAATTGACTGTATCCGCCAATAATGGAAAGGATATTCTTCAGATCATGAACAACACCTGCCGATAGAACACCGACCAACTCCATTTTTTGAGACAACACGAGTTGCTGTTGTAATTTCCTGTTTTGGTTATGAAGCTCATCCTGATAGGCTTTGATTTGGAGCACATTTGATAAGCGAGCTACAAGATCGTCCTTATTAATCGGTTTATTCAGCAGATCGGTAGCCCCCATATCGAGGGCTTGACGTTTCAAGTTGTCGTCGCCATGTCCGGTTAGAATAATAACCTGAATGTCCTTCGTAGCTTCGTTTGCTTTTATGATATCGAGAAGTTCCAAGCCGTTTATACGCGGCATCTTCAAATCGAGAACCACAGCATCGTAGCTGTTTTTGTAAAGCATTTGTTTTGCTTCAGCCGGATCATTGATGAAGGTTGTTTCCCATATATGATTATGATCCCATAACAGACGCTTTAAGGCTTTCAGGATGTTTTCTTCGTCGTCAACAAATAGGATTTTCTTTTTTATTTCTTCTGTAGTCATTTTATTTAATCTCCTTTTCAAGCTATGAGTGCGCGCTTTAGCGCGTAGGGAATGCTTCCGATTATGCTGTCAACCGCAGCCAGGCAGTGCTGGAACACCTAATATTGTCATTCCGGATCAAGTCCGGAATGACAATATTGGGAAATAAGGGGACAGTATATCTATTTTTCTAAGGAATGTTGCTATTTCAAAGAGTATTTATAAAATAGGTATACTGTCCCCTTATTTCCTACTCAAAATCAATCACACATTAACACAACTCTCGCTCATCGGAAGACGAATAATAAACGTTGTGCCTTTATTTGATTCGGTTTCAAAAGTAACTGTGCCATTATGCTTATCCACTATAGCGGAGTGAACGATAGCCAGCCCCTGTCCTGTTCCTTTACCGATTTCCTTGGTAGTGAAAAACGGTTCAAATATCCGTGAACGAATTTTTTCCGGAATGCCATTTCCGGTGTCGCTAATACGGATTTCAACCCAATCCCCATCCAACTGTGTGCTTATGTTGATTCTGCCTTTAGTTACACCCCCTTTGTCAATAGAATCAGCTATGGCATGAGAGGCATTTATAATAATATTGAGAAATGCCTGATTGAACTCATCCCGCTGACAAGGTATTAATGGAATATCCGGATCAAGATCGGTATATAAATCCGCAACGTATTTCCACTCGTTTTTCGATACTGTTATTGTGCTCTCGATAGCCTCGTTGATATCTGTTGCAGTTTTTTCCTTCTTACCAGGATGTGCAAACTCCTTCATTGCAGATACAATTTTGGTCAAACGTGCCATACCCTCTCGCGCTTCTTTGATAGCCAGCGGTATTTCCCTACGAATAAGTTCTATCTCAGATGTTTCTCGGATGCCTCTCGTCCCTGATTCTTCTGACAAAACAATGCCTTTGGTTTTTGCTGTTTCTATTATACGCTTACCGTTTTCAATAACACTGTCCATTTTACCAAAAGCATCTTCAAGGAACTCAAGGTTTCCTCCTACATACTGGGCTGGGGTATTAATCTCATGGGCAATACCAGCGGCTAACGTTCCAACGGCTTCCATCTTTTGTGAATGCCGAAGCTGCGCTTCAATCATAGCTTTCTCCTGTTCAACCTGCTTACGATCGGTGATGTCACGAATAAGAATGAGACTAGCAGGTTTTCCGAGATACATGATTCTGCCTGTATTTAATTCGACATCTACTCGTCTACCATCATTATGTTTGATGGCGGACTCATATATTGCCGGTATACTCTTACCTGCTTTACTTAGCTGGCGGAAATTATCCATTTTTTCAAGCATTTCCGGATGTATAAAATCAGTGAATGGAGAATCTATTGCATCATCAATATTAAAACCGGCAATCTCCACCAGTCGAGGATTAGTGTATTTAATCAGCCCATCTTGAATAATTGCTATTCCATCATTAGCGCGTTCAATCAAATTCCTGTATTTTCCTTCGCTTTCTTTGAGTTCTGCAGTTCGCTCTGCGACTCGGGATTCGAGTTCATCGCGCGCTTGTTTAAGTGTTTTTTCAGCTTGCTTCTGTAATGTAATATCGCGTACAATCAATAGTACGCCATCGACCTGAAATTTGACACAATCTAATATGAACCACTGTTCCAGGCTGTTGACAAACGAATTGGTGGAAAGTTCCTCATACTGCGCTGTGTCTGTATCAAAAACAGCGCTAACGATAGTTTTTAACCCGGGTATATATTCAATTAACTCGTTCAGTTCGCTGCCGACAAGTTTCTCGGATTTACTAATTGTCAGATTGCTGCATGCTCGATTGATGCGGGTCAGAACGATTCGGTTATCAGAGTCTCGTTCAAAGATCAAGGCGGGATCGGGGATAGCTTCGAATGTACATCGGAATGTATCTTCATTACGTCTGATTAGTTTCTGGAGTCTCCGCTCATTTGACAGAAATGCGTACCTTTCAATGCTGCTCTTTACTATGTGGGGAAGCATTCTTAAGAAATTTGTATCGCCGCCTTTGCCAAGGTAATCCGATACACCTGCTTTAATCATCTCGGTTGCCAGTTGTTCATCTCCATAGCCCGTTACTATTACTACAGGCAGTGATTTGAGCTTATCACCCAGAGCAGCCACAATCTGACCACCATTCATATCGGGAAGATTATAATCTAAAACTACTAGATCAATTCCACCACGATCGATGCGTTCCAAAGCATCAGTTCCATTAGCGACGGACTCAACTAAGTATCCTGCGTTTTTGAGAATCCTGCTCTCCAGGCTGGATACAGTCGGATCGTCTTCGACTATTAGTATATTGTGATGTATTTTGCTGTTGTTCATATCCTTTTCCGTATAATGATAACCGGGTAGAACGGACATTCTTGTCTGTTCTACACAGTGGGAAATAGGGGACAGTATACCTATTTTTATAAATACTCTATGAATTAACGACAGTCCGCAGAAAAATAGGTATACTGTCCCCTATTTCCCTTAGTGTGATTATGCAAATTCCAGGGCTGCTGTATTCTCCGGATCAAATTTAAGCGCCTCTTCTGCATATCCCTTAGCTTTTTCTTTTTCACCAACCTCGGTGTAAAGTTGTGCTATTTTGATCAATGACAGAACATCGTCAGGTTGATTCTTTAAGATTGTCATATATGCTTGAACACCGTTATCATAATCCTCCATCATTAGCAATAATTCTGCGTAGTTGCGCTGAGCGTCTATGTAAGTTTGATCTTTTTGTATCGCTGTTGTAAACAGCATTCTCGCTCCCT
>JAVCDD010000212.1 GCA_030765125.1 Candidatus Hatepunaea meridiana | reverse complement strand
GTAGGGGCCAATTTATTGAGCCCCTTCTACTTATGCAAAAGGGCTCGATAAATCGGCCCCTACGCGGAACTTTTAATGTTTCAAACAATTATAAAAACCAATATTGATACTTAACAAAGTAATGGTAAGAAAGTATATAGAAACAGGAAGCGTTGTTAAACTCTTAGTCCTTTTTACTTTCTAACCTGCTCACTTTCTTACTTGCTTACTTATTCGTATAGTTAGATTTAAACAATTTAAGCAAATCAGGCAGTTTTGTCAAATCATTAACGATTATATCTGCATCCTTCAGTTCTATCTCAGGCAATGTGCTCGTCAGAGCAATCACTTTCATTCCTGCTGCGCGTGCTGATGATATACCCAACGGTGCATTTTCGATTGCAACACAGTTTGACGGCTTGAGATCAGCCTTTCTGCATGCTGTCAAGAAAGGATCGGGATGCGGTTTTCCATGAGCGTAGCATCCTGCTGTCAATATCACATCGAAATAGTCTAATTCCTGTTGACTGAGCGCCGATTCGAGGTTTTCACGCACTGAACCGGACACTAAGCATAATGTCCAACCTGTTTCTTTGAGGCTTTTTACAGCATTTAGTGCATCTGTTCGCATTTTCCGAGGAGCGCCCTTACGGTATATTTCTCTTTTACATTCAATCATCTCGATTAATACATCATCATTCAGATTTAATCCGAATTCCTCGTTGATTCCGCGCGCAATGTCGATGGATATTCTTCCCTCTTCACGGTGTAAGCGCTCCGGAGGTAGTTCGATTCCATAAGGACGAAATATATCTGCCCAAGCTCTGGCGTGAATGTCAGGGCTGTCTATCAGTACACCGTCAAGGTCGAACAACGCACCCCATTTTGTTGATTCTGACAAAATATTTTGTTTTAGGTTATATTTTTCAGTAGGTGGACACTCTTGTCTGCCCGTGTCAGCCGACAGACAGGATGTTAGAAAATAAAGGGACAGTATACCTATTTTTCTATGGACTATCGTTATCTCAAAGAGTATTTATAAAATAGGTATACTGTCCCCTTATTTTCCTACCCGTCTTTATGTTGTAAATAACTCACCATTCGCAAACATTCCTGTTTTCCAGCAAGCAACTTGACTGTTACCTGCGCCGGGTTTAAGTTCCGGTTCGTTAGTCCTGCAATTATCATCTGCCAGTGGACAGCGCGGGTGGAACTTGCATCCACTGGGGAAATCAAGTGGGCTGGGTACAGTACCATCAATCTGGTACAAGCGGCGCTTTCGAGTGCCCATTCGAGGAATGGCATGCTGCAAACCTATAGTGTATGGATGCTGTGGATTGTGAAAAATGGAATGTGCATCAGCAGCCTCAACCATTTTTCCAGCATACATCACAACTACTCGATCCGCCATTTCAGCAATCACACCAAGGTCGTGGGTAATCATAATTATCGCCATTCCCATGTCCTTCTGCAATTTGCGCAATAGGGACAGTATTTGAGCCTGTATGGTAACGTCGAGGGCGGTAGTAGGTTCGTCGCAAATCAGCATACTCGGATGACACGAGAGTGCCATCGCTATCATAACTCTTTGCCGGAGACCACCAGAAAGCTGGTGAGGATATTCATTCAATCTCCGTTCAGGATCGGGGATGCCTACGAATTTGAACATCTCCAATGCTCGCTGACGGGCTTCCTCTACAGTTACGTGCTGGTGCAGCGTTACCGCTTCAATGACCTGATTGCCACAAGTAAAGACAGGATTAAGAGACGTCATCGGTTCCTGGAAGATCATAGCGATCTCGTTGCCGCGAATCCCACGCATATCTTCTTCGGTGACTTTTAGCAGATCGGAACCTTTGAAAATAATTTCACCACCAGCGATCTCACCGGGAGGTATCTGAATCAATCGCAAGATTGTCAAGCAACTAACGGTTTTACCGCAACCGGATTCACCGACGATGCCTAACGTTTTCCCGGCGTCAACGTCAAAGGAAACACCGTCAACAGCTTTAGCTATACCATCATCGGAGTGGAAATAGGTGCACAGGTTTTTTATTTCAAGAAGTTTGGACAATGAAGTTAGTGATTCCTTTTTTTTTAACCGCAGAGAACGCAGAGTACACAGAGTGTTTTATGATTTTGTAAAATCCTGGCATTCCTTAACCAGCGAAGCGGTGGTTATACCGTAAAGTTCTGCCAATTCATCCGGATCGCCGGAAGTTGTGAATACTCGATCAAGTGAGATGCGACGCATGGGTGTAGGGTGATGTAGCGCCAAAACACCCGCTACAGCTTCGAATAAGCCTCCAACACACAGGTGATCCTCATAAGTAATCACACGACCGGTGCGTTTTGCTGAGGCGATTATGGTATCAGTGTCCAACGGCTCAAGAGTCGCAATCCCGATAACGTCAGCGAATCCATCTCCCAACTGTTCAGCAGCTTCCAGAGCATTATATACCTTGTCACCTGAAGCGATAATAGTTACGCGATTTCCTTCTCGTAACCTGTAAGCCTTACCGATTTCGAACGAGATTGGATCTTTTAGAAAAATCGGTACTTTAGGACGGTTAAGTCTGACGTAGTAGAGCCCTTTCTCTTCAAGTATAACGTTCACAATCTGCCGAACGTGTGCGCCATCCCAAGGGGTCAAAACATTAAAGCCCGGTACGAGACGCATCCTTGCCAGATCAGTGAGGTCGTGCGCTGAACCACCATCCGGTCCGACCGCAATGCCTGTATGACTGGCTGCAATGATGAAGTGCATATCGCTGCCCTGACGGGCGGCGGCTCTGATCTGAGCGTAAGCGTGATGCAGAAAGACTGACATATCACAAGCGACAACGCGGTTTCCCGCCATAGCTATCCCTGTGGCTATCCCAACCATTCCAGGCTCGTTGATGCCTGGCGTGTAGAATCTTTCAGGATAAGTTCGTTGAAAGAACTGACTATAGGTCGAGTTGCTGGTTCCGGCGTCGAGAACGCGGAGGTCGTCCCACTTTGCACCGGCGTCAACCAATGCGTGACCGAAAGCTTCGCGCAAGGATTCTTTACCGTAAGTTTCCATAATCAGACTCTCCCTTTAGCTTCAAGACCAGCGATATAATTCCTGTATTCATCATCGTTCTGCGGTGGTTTCCCGTGATGTCCGAGGCGTCCTTCGTTTTCGGGATCTCCACCCTTGCCCTTGATAGTTCTGCAAACGAGGAAAGTCGGACGATCCTGCTCGTTATAAGCCTGCAGGTATGCCTCTCCCAGCGCGTTTAAATCATGACCATCAATCTGGATTACCTGCCAGTTGTAAAGCTTGGCAACATCCGCTATCGGTCCGAGATCAACTTCCGAATCCTGCGCCAGATGATTATCGTTTAGAATCAAGGTGAAATTCGGAGCGGGTTTCAGATAATGCGGTACAGATAGCAGAGCTTGACTCGAAGGTTCCTGGAACTCACCATCACCGGCAATGCAGAAGACCGATCTTTTCGTTTCTAGCGAATGACCGTAGGCTTGCCATACCCCTATGCTGAGACTGCCGTTAGAATTTTCCAGTCCGCATTTAAGGTCGCGGATTGAATGACCCTGAAAAGGCGTTTTGGGTTTACGAAAACCTGTGAATACGTCATTCACTGAATAGTATCCGAGTTCTGCATTGATTAGATATTGCAGTGGGCAAGCGTGTCCTTCCGAGAGGAAAACTCGATCTCGATCTTCCCAAGCGCCATTCTTAGGATCATACTGAAAGAAATCCGAATAGACCAAGCCTAACCAGATTTCTACAAGGCTAAGCGAAGTATCCAGATGTCCCGACCGGGCTCGATAAATCAACTCGATCAGATCCCGCCGGATACTGAAAGCTTTTTCCTCGAGTTCTTGATGTGTGATTTTGAACATTTTAATATTCTGAATTGTTAAATTGTTGAATTGTTAAATTGTTAAAGAGTGAAAGTGCGAAAGTAAGATTAACGCTTTCTCACTTTCATACTTTCACACTAAATATGATAATATAGATTGCTACAATTGGCGCTGTAAACAACAGGCTGTCGAAACGGTCTAATAATCCGCCGTGACCGGGGAGCAGATTACTGGAATCTTTGACGCCGCACTCCCGTTTCAGCGCTGATTCGAAAAGGTCTCCGATTTGCCCAAATAGTCCGGCGGCAATTCCGACTACTAATCCGACGTCAAACCGGACGAGTCCCAACCGCCACCAGATCATACTGAATAAGATAGCTCCAAAAAATCCGAATATAAAGCCTTCGATGGTTTTATTTGGACTTATAGTTGGAGCGAGCTTATGTTTTCCCATCATCCGACCACCTGCATAAGCCGCAGTATCTCCAACCCAGATTGAACCCAATACACAAAACGCCAGCCATCGCCCTGCATCCGGGTAGGTAAGACATTCCTGTCTGACACAACCCTCAACCATCCAAAAAGGCTCTCCACCGCTCCATCCTCTAATTACAATAAAACTTCCCAATAGTAAAGGTATATAACATATCCCTCCAAATGTAACCAATACATCTTGATGCGATTTTCCCTTATGTAGGGTTTTTACAGCAACAATTAGAAAGGTTGCAATGAGAATCCAATGAATGAGATTATAATCTGTCATCCATGTAATCACTACGATTACACCGCAGCCTAAACCTAATACAATAAACGGATTCCTATTTAAGTTCCGTTGAAGCATGTAATATTCTTTTTGAGCTACAAATGAAATTGCGGCAATCAACAGGGCAGTCCACCATCCTCCCAGCCATGTCAATCCCAATAGCAACGGAATTCCCCAGGCAGCCACAATCAGCCTTGATCCCAAGCCTCCCTTTTTCATTTATTACCCAGTTTAATAATACGAATACGAACCTCTGCCACGCCGGTTTTCATCATACCAAGTTTCTTTGCAGCGCCCTTGGATAAATCAAGTATTCTACCTTTTGCATAAGGACCCCTGTCATTGATTCTGACTTTAATTTCTTTACCATTCTTCAGATTGGTTACTTCAATTATGGTGTTGAAAGGCAGATGCTTATGAGCTGCACTCACCTTATTCATATCGTAAATTTCACCATTGGCTGTCATTTTTCCATGGAAGTCACTGCCATACCAGGAAGCTTTTCCCGTTAGAATTTGTCCTTCCTTATAGTGTTTCGGTGTCTTTTTCGCGTGTTTGCTGGTATGAGGGCTATTCCTAAAGCGTGGAGCAGGTGTGCAACTGTATATATATACTGCAAAAGAAAAAATTATAAATAGTGTTGCTAAATATGGTGGATGCGGGAATCTATTAGTATTAGTTTTATTAAATTTCATTGAATTTCCAGACTCCCAATCAAGTTGCTGAATCGCTCAACGTTGTGCCTCTCACAGTATTCCGTCATTTCAACGAGGATGCGTTCGGGCGCTGTCGGATCTGCGAATAGCACTGACCCAAGTTGCAGGGCAGAAGCGCCTGCTAACATAAACTCGATGCAATCAATTCCGTTAACCATACCACCGGAAGCCCATATCGGAATATCAACCACTTGAGACGCCTGCCAGACCTTTGCCAGTGACACAGGTTTTAATGGAGGTCCACTGTAGCCGCCGGTAACGTTGCCGAGCAAAGATTTGCGACATTCAGCGTCAATAGCCATACCTACCAGGGTGTTGGTTAATGTCAATGCATCTGCACCGGCTTTTACCGCTGCCTCGGCAACTGGAGCGATAACGGCATAATGCGGAGTAAGCTTCACTGATACAAAGCGGTGAGTCATAGATCGCACAGCTTTGGTAATGGCAGCAACCGCTTCTTTATCACCACCTAAGCTTAAACCGCCGCTCTTTACGTTCGGACACGAAATGTTCAGTTCATAACCGGCAATATCCTCAATGGTTTCTAACTTCTCTACAACGCTTGTGTAATCCTCAACGCTGTCTCCGACTACGCTTATGAACACTTCTGTTTTTCCTATCGGCAGAGCTTCTACCTTTTGATTAAGAAAGGCATCCACTCCGACGTTAGCCAATCCGATAGAGTTGATTATTCCACCGGCACGGGTTTCACATATGCGCGGAGGAGGATTGCCGTTGCGGGGTTCGAGGGATATTGATTTAGTTATTATACCGCCAAGTTTCGAGTAATCGACCAAGGTATTGTATTCATTACCGTAACCAAACGTACCGGATCCTGTCAATAGAGGCGTCCGCAATACCAGATCACCCATTATTACTTTAGTGTCAACATTCATGGCTGCAACTCCACGTCTTGAGCGTCAAAGACCGGTCCGTCCTGACAAACGAGATAATAGCCCTCGGCTTTGGCTTTGCGAACAACACAACTTTGACAAGCTCCCACACCACATGCCATAGGCGCTTCGAGTGAAAGGTATGCTTTGATGGAGAATTTTGCACAGACCGATTTCAGAGCGATCATCATCGGCATTGGGCCGCAGGCATATACAATAATCTTTTGTTTTTCAGTACCTGACCATTGCTGAAGTGTTTTCTCAAACAATTGAACCACATTCCCATTAAAACCGATACTTCCATCATCACTGGCAATAGAAATTCCTCGTTGATTAATCTCCGATTCATCAACTGTTAATGAAGTTTTTGATTGTACGCCTAATAGAAAAACAGCTTTCTTTATATGATCGTCCAACGTCAGCAGTGGAACTACACCAATACCACCTCCTATCAATACAGGACAGGACTTTTCATCAGGAAGATAGAACGGTTTCCCCAACGGTCCGATGAGATCAATCATATCACCGGGTTGTTTTTCGGACAGGATTTTGGTACCAATGCCTTTTACCGTGAAAATCAGCCTGAGGTAATCACCGTCGCACGGTCCGATACTGAGGGGTCTTCGTAGAAAAGGGTTAAAACTATCACCAATTCTAACGTGAACAAACTGACCGGCTTGACAGTGCCGCGAAATAACAGGTGAATAGACGGTCATATCCCAGTTGCCTGTGGAGATCACTCTAATCTGTTCGATTTTCCCCAGTTCCTGGTAAGGTGGTCGATCATGTTCACCTTTACTTGAAAGATGAGTTGTTGGATGGTTATTCAGCTTAACAACCCTTATTTAAAGACTCTGAATACTAAATTGGAATAACCTTAATAATATAAATAATATTATTATCAACCAAACAGTAATGACAAATAATTCATTGAATCATCAGAAATATTAATTCTTTTATATTTACAATTCAGTATTTGTCAAATAATACTTGACAAATACAACTTAAAAGATTACTTTCGTTAAAATATAACTACTAACGTTATAAAACGATTTTTCTAATAGATCGCTAAATTTGTTAATCAAATTATAGTCAATGCCGGAAGCAAATGGCGGTATCCGGCAAATAAACAATTATCGGAGGAATTATGAACAGATTTATCGGGTGTATCCTGATTATCTTGTTAATCGTCAGTTCAACAGCTTTTGCTACAGTTACCCGCGTCACAACGATGGGTAACGTCGGTCAAATCATAAAAGATCGCTCCAATGTCGGGACTTATCCCCAAGTCATTGTTGAGTATTCTGATATGATGGGAGTCGAAATCAATGGTGCAGGAGTCCTTACTGCAGCCAGCGCTTGGTACAGTGGAATTGGACCAGGTAAATTAGGTTTGACTTTTTCCACAGGAACTCTTGCAAACAGCTATGCTCCTGCAATTGACTCAACCGGAAGGAACTATACCGTTTACCACCAGAAGATAGGTCTGATCTATGGTCTTGATATTGGTGAAATGCTTCTGGGGGTACAATTAAATATGTTCGGCAATTCGCACGAGAGGGACTTCAAAGCTGTCCCACAAGCTACCCCACCAGTAGTAAAGGATAAATCAGTTGAATCCGTCTCTGGTTTTGGTTTACGCTTCGGCGCAACTTTAATGGAAAATATCGAAGCCTACTTCAATTTCCAGAACGTATCGTGGAAACACGAGGGCGCTGATGGCAAAATGCTCACCGAACCTAACGGTAATATGGTAATCGGTTTCGGTGGACGTTATTGGTTTGAAATGAGGGATAATTGCACCCTGGTTCCTTATTTTAACTTCACTATGAGTAGCGAAGGGGCAAAAGATGCTGCGGACAATGAAATTAAGAACTTTAAAAACACAATTAATCTTGGTGTGGGAAGAAATAGCTTCATTGCTGAAAATGCAATGGTTGTAACCGACATTGGCATCCAACTGCAGCCTTTCAAAACAGAGGTGTCTGTTCCTGGTCTCCCTACTGTTGAAAGTAGAACAGCTTTTACTTCATTACCTTATTTCCGCATCGGGCTGGAAGCTGAGCTTACTTCCTGGATGGATATCAGGTTAGGCGCTCACAAGGATTGGCAGAAAAAATCTACTGAGAATAATCTGGGTGATAATGAATACTGGAGCTGGGCTAATACTACCCTGTTTCTCGGAGCCGGTTTCCATTTTAAGAACCTCGACATTGACGCAGCGATCAACCCGCGTTTCCTGACAAGTGGTCCGTTTATATTATCCGGTACCAGTAACGCTTTGACTTTCGGGATTTCAATGATATACACCTGGGGTGAATAGTAAAACCCTGTAAATGTTTTATATAACTGCTGTCATCCCGAAGCTTCGGGATGACAGCAGTACCACCAACATTGCTGTCAGGGACGGTGCCCCTGGCAACTGTTTATTCGCTGTCAATCCACCTTGATTGACAGCGACTGACTCAGAGCCCTCTTTTGTGAGGGCTCTGCTTTTCTAAATGAGCATGACTACCGATAAGAAAATACTTTTCCTACCCGAACCTCGAAAACTCCAATTAACGGGAGGTTGGATTAATTCTGCACTGGAACCAGCAACTATTTCAGACGATAGTTTTCCCAATATTGAGAAGTATAAGCTGACCATCTCAAATCACCAGGATGCTTCTAAACCAGCCGTTATAATCGAATCATTATCAGAAAAAGGATTACGCAACGGACTCCGGACTTTCGCACAACTACGGCAGCAATACGGCAAAACCCTTCCCTGTCTGGTGATAGAAGATTATCCTTCCTTCTCGGTACGCGGTGTAATGCTTGACATTTCACGCGATCGAGTGCCCACAATGAAGGAACTCTTCCGTATTATAAACCTTCTGGCTTCCTGGAAGATTAATCATCTGCAACTATACATCGAACACACATTCGCCTATAAAGGTCACGAGGTCGTTTGGAAAGATGCATCGCCAATAACACCCGACGAGATCAGAGAACTTGATAATCATTGTCTTAAGCAAGGTATAACTCTTGCTGCCAATCAAAACTGTTTTGGGCATATGGCACAATGGCTTAAGCATAAACCCTACGCACATTTAGCTGAAACTGATGGTGAATGGGATTTCAACGGACATCCTCGCCTTGGATCCTTCAGCCTCTGTCCCGGTAATCCAGGTTCAATTGATTTGATTAAGGGCTTGCTCGGACAACTCCTGCCGAATTTTTCAAGTAATCTGGTCAATATCGGTTGCGATGAGACGTATGACGTCGGTAAGGGACGTTCGCGAGGTATGATCGAAAAGTATGGATTTGCGAAGGTTTATACAGATTATATCAAGCAAGTGGTTGAAGTTGCAAAGCAGCATAATTTTCAATCTATGTTTTGGGCGGATATAGCTCTTAGTCATCCTGAAGCGTTGGACCTTTTACCAAATAATATGATTGCTCTCGCGTGGGGTTACGAACCGGATGCACCGTTTGAACGCTGGGGACGGCTATTAAATGAAAAAGGTTTCAATTTCTGGGTTTGTCCGGGAACAAGTTCCTGGCGCAGCATCACCGGGCGGACTTTCGAACGTAAAAGAAACATCAAGGCTGCAGCTAAACATGGAATAACAGCAGACGCCAAGGGCTTTATGATAACCGACTGGGGTGATGAAGGACACAGACAGCAATTTCCCATTACCTTGCAAGGCTTAGCCGAAGGCGCCAATGCCGCCTGGAATGCTGAAGCATCTGACAGATTCGATCAACACGCATCATCGCTCTTTGCTTTTGGAGATAAAAGCGGTGAAGTTGTAAGATGGCTTGATGAATTGGGGAATGCAGATCTGGAACTACGTAGAATATCAGGTCGACTAAACATAGATGGTAATCCTACTCCGCTACGAAACAGTTCCTGCTTGTTCAATGATCTTCATATTCCTCTTAACGTATCAGTGAGATTCAAGAGTTCATCTTTATGGCAGGAAGTTAAAGGAAAATTAGAGGATTTAGCAAAACGTTTTCCATCTGTAAACGATGAACAGATTGCGGATGAATTGAGACACACGCTTGACGTAGCTCAATTTGCGACTGATAGAGCAGTTTTCAGACGTATCTCAAACAAGCTCTCGCATAAGACATATAGCAATCTTGCTGCACGATTGTGTGAGATCATAGATGAGCATATCCGTTTGTGGCTGCTTCGCTCCCGACCGGGCGGGTTGGGTGATAGCTGCGGTTATTATGAAAGTGTGTTGGATTCTGATAGTAGGGAAGGGCGAACATTCTCGTCCGCTACCCCCGATTAACTTTGATAAGGAAACACCATGTCGGGGATGACTCAACCAAGTATGAAAAAATGACATCTCCGGGTGATTACTTTGGAGTGCGCAAGCTATGCTTGCGCCTTGTGTAGTGATTATGTGCAGTGTAAACAGCGCAAGCATGGCTTGCGCACTCCAAAGTATTGAATACGTGAGAAATAATTCTATTTTTTTAAAGGGAATTAGAAATGCAAAACCTAACAATTACAACAATTTGTCTTCTCCTTTTAACAACCCTATCGTTTGGACAGGGTGATACCGAGAGACCAACTGAAAATAAGTGGAATATCTCAGCAGATATCAGTCTGACTCATACACAGAATGCTTATAGTGACAACTGGGAAGGTGACGAGTCCGGAAATATCAACTGGGCAGCGATCTTTAGTTTCATTGCGGAGAAACAGCTATCTGAACGGCTCAATTCTCGTTCGACTATACGATTAGAATATGGACAGACACAAACACAGGACAGCGAATCGAATAATTGGTCGCATCCTGAGAAATCAACCGACAAGGTTGATCTGGAATCCGTTCTTCGATTAACATTTGATAGTTGGGTTGATCCATATATAGCCGGACGTACTCAAAGCCAATTCACAGATAGAAGGGGCAGGGATACGGATATATATTTCAATCCGGTGGAATACACGGAGAGTTTCGGTATAGCGAGAAATCACTTGAAGAACGATACACAGCAATGGATTTCAAGGTTAGGTTTAGGTTCACGGCAGAAAATAGACAGGAACGCATTGTTAATCGAAGCTATGCCGGAACGAGGCAAGAAGACAATATCAGACGCGGGATTAGAGTTTGTATCCGAACTGAACACCCCACTTCTCAACAATAAAATCAAATTAACAGCAAAGTTTACAGCTTTTCAGGCGTTTGTTAACTCCGAGATGGACGATTTGGAAGGATCGCCAAATGAAGACTACTGGAGGGCAACCGATATTGATTTTGAAACGATGTTTTCAGCAAACATTACGAATCTGATTATGGTCAATTTGAATCTGCGTTGGCTCTATGACAAGGAAGTGGATTTAGGTGGACGCTTCAAGGAGACTTTTTCGCTTGGATTGACGTATACGTTTATTTGATTGTTCGATTGTTTCATTGCTTCAATATTATACCTGAGTAATATTTATTAAAAAAATCTGTGTAATCTGCGGAAAAATATAACTAATGACACAAAATACCGCCAAACAAACCCGGCTCGTTGCAGGCTGTATGACCGGCACAAGTATCGATGGGATTGATGCAGCGCTGGTAAAGATAGAAGGGAATGGGTTGTCGTTAAAGGCTGTATTCGTTCAAGGCATATGCGAGCCGCTTGGAGATATTGCAAAACCATTACGAAAGCTATCTTTGCAACAGTCTATGACTGCTGGTCAAATAGCAAAAACCGCACACGATTTTGCTATCCTGCACCTCGAAGTAATCCGCAAACTGACCGGTAAACAATCACTCGACTTAGCAGCTATACACGGACAGACGGTTTTTCATCAACCACCGTTAAGCTGGCAGTTAATCAATCCGGCTCCGATAGCTTACGGGTTGAGTGTTCCGGTGGTATACGACCTGCGCGCTGCGGATCTGGCAATGGGTGGTCAGGGAGCGCCGATTACACCATTAGCGGATTTTATACTGTTCCGAAGCGAAACCGAACAACGATGTATTGTCAATCTGGGTGGGTTCTGCAATATTACAATTCTTCCAGCAAGCGCCGTAGCGCTGGCGTCCTCGTCTGCTGACTCCAACAATGCCGCCGGGACGGCGGCGCTACATATCGAGGGTAAGGACGTCTGTTCGTGCAACCAATTATTAGACAGGATTTCCGGTGCATTTTTCCAACAGTCTTACGATGAAAATGGCAAACATGCCGCTCAGGGAAGCATTCAGGCAGAACCATTTGAGGAGTTAATCTGTTTACTCAACGAACAGGCAACAAATCAGCGATCATTAGGCACCGGGGATGAGTTGCAGAAATGGTTGGATGAGTATCGTGATCGTTATACGGCGAAAGATATTGCCAGAACTGCCTGTGCTGCGATTGCAGAAACCATCGGTAGGAACTGCAAACCTGCTGATCGTTTGATTATTGCCGGTGGTGGTGTTAGAAATAAAACATTGTGGAAAGAGATAGTAAGCCGTGCGGTAGTACCTATTGAAATGACAGACAGTTATGGAGTGCCTTCTCAGTATCGAGAAGCGGTTGCGATAGCAATATTAGGGGCACTCTGTCAGGATCGGATACCGATAACGTTTGCACAGGTTACGGGGGTTGAAGATCCGCCGATTAGTGGGAGTTGGGTGATTCCATGAAAGGAAAAGAGTAGAGGACTGAAGATGAAATCATCTGAAACCACTATACACTCTTTGAATGTACCGCCAGACTTCCGCTTCCGCGAAGCGCAAGATAAAGACAGCGCCAAAGTGTTTTGAAGTCACCAATCCAGCGTTCCATCGTCCCGCACATACGTTTGAAATAGAGGATGTCATCTATGATTCTGTTGAAATACTTCCTGTTTGTCATTCTCGCGAAGGCGGGAATCCAGTTTGAAGAGCTTTAAATACTTGAATAATCTGGATTTCCGCCTTCGCGAGAATGACAAATAAGAAGTATATTCTGTAATAATTGACTTTTTCAACAGAATCATCTATGTTGCATATTTAGATTCTATTTTTGTTGATGCACCAATATAAGATGAAGATGTAACATTACTTTGTTAAGTATCAATATTGGTTTTTATAATTGTTTGAAACATTAAAAGTTTCGCGTAGGGGCCGATTTATCGAGCCCTTTTGCATAAGTAGAAGGGGCTCAATAAATTGGCCCCTAC
>JAVCDD010000187.1 GCA_030765125.1 Candidatus Hatepunaea meridiana | reverse complement strand
GTAGGGGCCAATTTATTGAGCCCCTTCTACTTATGCAAAAGGGCTCGATAAATCGGCCCCTACGCGGAACTTTTAATGTTTCAAACAATTATAAAAACCAATATTGATACTTAACAAAGTAATGGTAGCGTAGATAAATCTGGGGACAGTATACCTATTTTATTAATAGTCTGAGGTTTTCCATTGATATTATATACAATGGGTATACTGTCCCCAATTTCCCCTACTTCAAACCTTCCCTGATGCTATCCAGTGCAGTCTTCGCTTCCGGTGCAAACTTAAAGAAACCTTCTAATTTGTCGCATACATAATCGTCACAATGCGCACAGTTCACTAAGCCGCGTTCTACGGCGCAAGTACGCATCTCGCATGTTTCCCAGTGTCCGATGTGCCGGTCTGACTTAACGGTGCAGCCATCGCAATTGATGTCGGATGATTTAATATCTGCATTATACATCTTTGACCACATTGCTGCGGTCTTGGCGCGCTTGCTGTCATCGTTTTCCTGGGTTGCGATGTAGCCATCGCACTCGCTACAGTTTAAACCACAGATTGAGATTAGTTCTTCCATTTGTATTTCCTTGAAGATAGAAGTTCAGAGTCCAGCCTTCAGGCTGCTTTCCCGCTGTCAACCCGCCACGATTGACAGCATAATCGAGATTGTTGCTGTCAGAGATGGCGTCCTGACAGCGGGTTAGATATTCATATTACTTTACCCGCCACCCCAACGACCGCGGTGGGCGATAGATCGAATCACCATTATCACTACCGACCGTTGCTGGAATTCCGATTTCCAGGCTGTCAATCTTTTCAAGACTCTTTGGAATATTTACGGGCCAAATATCCTTTCCGGTGGACTTGGAAATCTTATAAGACTTCTCCGCCCACTTAATGATCTCCTTGTCGAGCCCTTCCTGTGTAATCTCTTCGGTGAACTTACGCCTGCCACTGACCAGATCGTCGATGTAAGCATTTATTTGAGCATTATCATAGAGATTCTTCGGATCATACTCGCTGAGATCAAATCCCTCCACCTTGACAATCCTCTTTACACCCAGGAGTCCTTTTTCATAAGTGTTTGTACCGCGCAGATCACCGCGTTGAATAGCAGCCATCAGTGGAATGGGAACCCTCATTACCTTGCGAACCAGCTTTTTCTTCTTGCCTTGTGGCGTATCAATCATCTCGATAATTTCTCCCATACCACCGGTGTTGTATTGATAAAATCTTAATTTCCCCGGATACCGTTCGCTCAAATCCATAATGATATTCTTAAAACGATTCACCTTCCGTGCGCGCGACCCGACAATGAACGGATCCGTTCCTACGATACGAGTTGATTCGCCTGCCTTCGCCGGTTGAGAAGCATAGCTGTGTGTGGATTCTCCCCACAGATAGGCAAGAATGGCTTCCTCGGCGGTCAATTCCTGTGCGAAGGACATAATCGTGTTGCGGCGGGTGATAAAGGCAAATGTCAAACAGTCAAACTCATCCAGCGTTGGCAGGTTTAACCCCTTGTAATCAATCCTGACCAATTTACGTCCCCGTTTTACGCGCAGCTTGTCCTTGCGAGTGACGGCGCGACCGTTGGCGCAGAGCTTTTCATCGAGGAAGTCGGGATTGCCATCGGCGTCTATCATAACGTTTTCGTAGAGAGCACTCTTGTCGGTCAGCGACTGGTACATCGCCTCCTGAAGTTTAGAATCAACGTCGGTTTTAACGAAGAAGTTTTGCTCGGAGCCATAAGCGGAACCGTCCTTACGCAGGAATACGATGTCATCCTGGATTGCGTCCGTTCTTTCACCATCGTCCTCGTTTAGTCCTAATTGGTGGCACGACCAGGTTGACTTGCCGGTGGCGGTTAATCCGAACAACAGAACGCCGTACTTCTTAAGCTTGCCATCGTGAGCGTCGCGGGCGGTTACCATTTTGGATCCGGCGTGCAGACCGAGCATATTATGCTCATCAGCATACCACATCGCCTGACGGAGGAAGCCCTTTTTGTTCTCACCCATATAGTCCGTGCCGAGCGCTATATTAATATGGTGTTCCGGTATCGCAAGCACCTGCTGGCGAAGCTGGTGTTCTTCGGGGATGTGAATCATCGTGAATTCAGGTCCGGGTTTGCCCTTGACCGGATCCCCCATAGTGCTTCCCCACATATAGGCAAGACGATAGTTCTTATGATCTGCAACGGATATATACAGATTGCAGATCGGGTTGTACTCGTCGTTATCACCCATTTGGCGGCGTAGATGCACCATAGGCAGTGTGCGCAGGAGTTGCAGGACTTTATGCAACTCTTCCGGCGCTGCAGTGATAATATTTTCCTGGACTTGTGTAGGATTTGGCAAGACGACTTCTTTCGATCCAAGGTAAACGGTCTTGGGCGCAATACGGCTCGATATAGCCGAACGCCATCCCCACGAACCGAATTTTGTCTTTGTGCCTGTTTGTATTGAAGGTTTGCGTAATTCCTTTAATTTACAATGCTTGATATTCGGTCCTGATAAAGCATGCTTTAGATTCTGCGCAAACTGGCGATATGCTGATTCGTCGTATATGCTCATATTTAATATTTTTGATTGATTTTCTGTTTAGAGTTAATAGCGTTTCCGCCAGATTCAACCGAAATGTAATGAACCGTAACTTGGCTGTAAATGCCTGTCAGGTTACGTTTCACTTGTTACTTAGCATTACTTTGTTAAGTATCAATATTGGTTTTTATAATTGTTTGAAATATTAAAAGTTCCGCGTAGGGGCCGATTTATCGAGCCCTTTTGCATAAGTAGAAGGGGCTCAATAAATTGGCCCCTACGCGAAATTCGCACTTAACAAAGTAATGTTATGTACGGTGTAAACAGCGCAAGCATGGCTTGCGCACTCCAAAGTATTAAATTCGTGCGAGAAAACTCTATTTTTCGAGAGAACAAAAATGAAACTAAAATCAAACGCAATAATCATCCTGCTATTTTCCATATTAATAATTCAATCCTGCCGTCAGGATGGAGTACGGCAAAGAGCATTAGCCCTCGGTAAAATATCTGAGAACCAGAGGAAGTATGGAGAAGCTGAACGGTTTTACCTGGTTGCGCTGCAGGAAGCGGAGAAGTTAGATGATAATGATGATATTTTGATGCAAACGCTGTTTATCCTGGCTGAGTTTTTCTACAAGCGTGATAAGTTCGAAGATGCTGA
Source organism: Candidatus Hatepunaea meridiana (assembly GCA_030765125.1). Classification (GTDB taxonomy): domain Bacteria; phylum Electryoneota; class AABM5-125-24; order Hatepunaeales; family Hatepunaeaceae; genus Hatepunaea; species Hatepunaea meridiana. The sequence goes on along the minus strand of JAVCDD010000187.1, from coordinate 1,924 downwards.
ACCGTATTACACCAGGGCGTTCAGCATTAAACAATGTCTGAGTGGGGAAGAGGATGTTGAAGTTATCGCTGTCCGCAACCGGCTGGTTGAGCTTTACTATGTCCTGGGTAATTATGCCAGTGCTGAATCTCTTGGTGTTAAAGCGGTAGAGATCACTCAAAGAGTAATTGGGAAAGAGGACTTCGAGTTTGCTGAATTGATTAGAGTGTTGGCTGAAACGTATCATTATGACGGTAGATACACGGAAGCGGAACCTTTGTATCATCGTGTATTAAAGATTGCAGAAAAGGATTCCAGCAGTGATGATTACGAGATACCCATGTTTCTCAATAATATGGCGGTCTTCTACGATGACTGGGAAAAATATGCGAAAGCAGAATCGCTTTATACACAGTCACTTGCGTTGAATGAAGTGAAGTTGGGGGCTAACCACCTTGATCTTATATCAATACTCAATAATCTGGCAGGTCTATATCACAAGAAAGGAGACTTATCAAAAGCTGAGGATTATTACCGCCGGACACTGGATTTATATTCCAAACATAACCCGCGAAGTCATTTTAAGAAAATAACCCTGTTGAACAAGTTAGCGATTGTATGCAATAAGCAAGGTAAACAGAATGCTGCCTGGAAACATTACATACGCGCAATGAAACTAATTGACAAGAGCGCAGGACGGCATCCGGATCAACTCTCCATATTCAAAAATTATGCGAAACTCCTTAGGAAAGTAGGCAAACCGGAACAGGCGGCTGAGCTTGAAGAGCGCGCCAGAAGGGTTAGAGTGACCATAGTAAAAAAGTCAAAAGAAAAAGAATAAATTGAATTTAGGAATGCAAAACCCGATTTTTTGTTTTTTAATGAAATGAATAACTGCACATATTGACAAGTGCACATTCGTATAGTATATTGAGTCCGTCATTCATAAATACTGCTGTCGATCCACCGCGGTTGACAGCACAACAAAACACCACTGTCAACCCACAGTGGTTGACAGCATAATCAGAAGGAGAAACAAATGGGAAATCCAGTAGTGCACTTCGAAATCTGTGTTAAAGACATGGAAAAAGCACACGAGTTTTACGGTCAACTATTCGATTGGGAACTCAAAAAGGATGCAATGGAGGACTATACAATCATCGAGGTTGGCGAAGGCGGCGGCATCGGAGGAGGAATTATGAAGGCTGAGGAAGGCAAGTTTCCTCCCTACGTAGCTTTCTATGTATCGGTTGATGATCTCGAAGCCAGCGTAAAGAAAGCTGAAGAGCTTGGAGCTACAATCATTGTTCCACCCACTCCGATTCCGAATGTAGGTCGTTTTGCAATGTTTAACGATCTTGACGGCAATATGATCGGATTGTGGTCGAAATAATAACGGTATAATCAATAATCGTTATAATGAATAATAGTTGTGTCAGGTGTTAACACCTGACACAACTATTACTAAATTCAAATCACCTTACTATCACCAACTTAACATCATCACAAACCTTGCCCGCTTCCAATCTGCAAACGTAAACTCCCGATGGCATATCAGTTGCATTCCAGACTATCGAGTGCCTGCCCATTTTTGTATACTCGCTATGCAGAACATTAACCAGCCTGCCGTTTAAATCATATACCTTCAACGAAGTAAAGACCGCCTCAGTGAGGACGTAGTCAACGGTTGTGCTGCTGTTGAAAGGGTTGGGGCGGCTGCTTACGATGCAGTGGTCGGTGGGGATGAGTTCATCAGAGCCGTCAGGCAACGGCATACCGTTGAGCTGAGCCATCAGGCGGTTGATCTTCATCCGTTGATTGACCGCTAATATATTCCGCGACTTTCCGGCAGCATCACCCTCATCGCCGTCGTGATTTTTGATCTGAGCAAGCTCGGCATAAGCAAGGTCTATCGCATAATAGAGGTAATCGTGTTGATCACGAT
>JAVCDD010000010.1 GCA_030765125.1 Candidatus Hatepunaea meridiana | reverse complement strand
GAAGGGGTATATGCTAAACGGCAAGTGAGCCGTCCTGGCGGCCGGAGAGCGATTTCTTGAGGGAAATGCATAACCGATATGACCTATGAAACAAGTCAAAACTATTGAACTGCGTATAGGCAATACCATATTTTGACCAACCTTAACTAAATACTCAAATAAAAATATCACAAAATATTTTATATAATCTGACAGGTTAGTCCAGATAGGCGAGTGGAGCAGGGGGATGTTCTTATTATGGGTATCTAGAGGTTTATATTACACCAGCTTACATCTTTCAACCTTCAAAGTTGCACTTACGAGTTGAATCTAGCATTATTTATATTAAATATTTTTGTTCCTATTGACAGCACAAGAAAATTGATATATATTCAAAGAGTATATAACCAAAGTGGATATAGTTAAGTAGGTGCATATGTCAGTTTCACCCTCAGATCAATTTCTTCCTCTCCTGGATGCAGAATTTCACATTCTCCTTGTTCTTGCTGCGGGGGAAAAGCATGGCTATGCCATCATGAAGACCATCAATAAACATACTGACATATCCTACTTTCTCGGTCCAGCAACCCTCTATAGAACGATCAGAAGACTGCTCGAAAGATCCCTCATTGATGAGGTTGGGGACCGAACTGATCAGGAGAACAATGACGAAAGACGTCGTTATTACAGGTTATCCGGGGCCGGTCACAAGGTCATGGTTTCGGAGACAGAGCGATTATCGAAACTGGTTTCCCTCGCCAAAGACTGGGGTTTAGGTTTGTCTGCTACGTCATGAGATAGGAGTTCCATGAGTAATCTCCCCCCTTCCCGGAATAAGCGCGCTGACCTGAGGGTCTTCCGTTTATTGCTCAAACTCTTTCCCGACGAATTTCTGCAGGACTACGAGTATGGGATGGTCCAGGCCTTCCGGGATCAAATCAGAGATACCAATTCACGAAAGGAGTATATTACACTCTTATTAAAGGTGTTCCTCGATATTGTCAAGAACGCTATCCAAGAGAGTGTGGGCCAGTTCTCGATTACAAACCATCCAGCGCTCGCGGATGTTCTCTGGATCCTTGGTTTTACATTGCTTTATGGTTTCACGACACGTTGGTGGATCAGCTATGGTCAAAGCATATTTCGTCCCTTAGAGAATACTCCTTTCGGACAATCCTCATGGTCGGGCCTCGTAAGTTCTGCGATGAGGGGTTTGATGATCGGGTTGTCCCAGTGGGCATTCATTCGAAAGCATATTCATTTCAACCGGGCATGGCCGTTTGCCACCGGTATTTTCTATTCTATAGGTGGTTTCCTCAGCAGTGGAATTGATTATTACATTTTTACACACCTGCATAAGTTCGAAGCTTTATGTAAATTATCTGTATATCAATCCAATTTTCATGCGAATGTTCAACCTTATATCCGGCTGTCTATTACAGCATACTTCGTTTCCCTATCCCAGGTCGTTTTCCTGCCGAAATCCCGTTTCAGATGGTTGTGGATCCCTGTCAGCTTGATTGCCTGGTTGTGTGATAGACAGGTAACTCTCTACCTATATAGATCGGTTTATCGAGTGGGACCTTTTAGTAATTGGGAGGTATTCGGAGTTATCGCGGAGGGACTAATTCTCGGTGTATTCTTACGGCTCCTATTCATCTATGTAGAACTAGATAACAGGGCGGGAGAGGTGACCGGGGGACCAAGATCCGCTTGAATGAATTGTCTCCATTGACAGCTATTAGCACCGTACCTGCGGCTGCCTTTAACCGAAGTACAGGTTACAAAGATGGAATCAACCAATAAATTCATGTTCGGGAGGCATTTTATGCCAACAAGGATGGGGTACTGCCTGATAGCGCTATCTTTTATCGCCTTTTTCTTTGGCGCGGTTATCCTTGCCACATTCCTGGTATCACTGACGGAGTTAAGTCCAATCATTGGATTAATAATCATGTGCCCGTCGATGGGCTTTATATTTCATCATATAAGGAATTGCATATCAGTACTCTCAGGGATAAAACCAGTTAAATCTCCGCTTGGAATGATGCTTGGCTTTTCACTGGTAATCATTCTCAAGCTGTTGTTTCCATCCCCCCTGAATTGAAGGAGAGAAGTATTGATGGCAATGGAGTTATAGGAAGTTGTCAATGAGAATCAAAACAATCCTTTTTGGCTTGCTGCTTTTGCTGACCTTACTGGTGGCTTTGATTGGAACCAGCCCGCAATACATCCAGTTTATTTCATCGCCACCCTTTGCTGGCCCATGCGATCCCTCCACTGAAGAGATTGAAATGAACACCCGCCAGAAAAAAGGCTTGGGAGTTGGGTACACGCCGCCGGGTATGCACTGCTCTGTGTATTGTTTACAGGTTCCTGAGGGGAGCGAACTTATTATCGGAATCGCGGATTTAGAGTTACAGTTAGAGCTTCGTGTAACAAGGGATCTTTACCCTTACTGGGATCCCGGCTTTACCTCGAAACAAGGTAACACGAGCAGAATAGTAAATCCCAGAAACAAGATGATGAATCCCGTTGGGCGCTACTATATACATGTCTGCCCCGGCGAGGGATTTGGCGAATTCTGGAGTGACGAGGGCCGATGTACCCCGGCCACTTTTACAGATGCAACCCTTTTCTCTCTATACAATGAATTCACGCCGTGATCCGGTCCCTTCGGGACCGGCCGATGACCGGGTTTGGGACGGAGAGACTTTGATACTCTGTGACTGGGAGAGAGAGGGAAAGCCGTAAAACGATTTGGAATCGTAGGGGGTAGTCAATGAGAGGAATCCTAGATACCCGTGATACTTGCTTATCCATTCTGAAAAACCAGGGGTCCAATCATATACAAATATGAAAGTAACAAAATCGTACCCTTGTAATCTTTTTATCCGAGGAGGACAGATGAGAACAAGAACATCTTTTGTAATAAGTTTGTTGGCAGGTATGTTTCTCATCACATCCTGCAATGTGTTAACCGGTCCAAAGCCTACAAGCACGCAAGACTCCTGTCCAAAAGACATTCTTGAAACAACAGTCAGGGATTTTGAAGATCTAAAAAAGGAGATGGATGATCTGGCGGCTTTGGCTGATAACACACTAGCAGAAGACCTTGAGCCGGTTGTCAGGCAGATGACGGCGCTGAAAGAAGAGGTTAATCAATATGAATTTCCTCTCTGTGCTGCATATGCTCAGTCGGCGCTATACAATTTTTCCTTTAGTACAGAACAATGTTATTTCGTCAAATATGGGGAATATATCAGAGAGATCTATGACGAAGAATCTATTGCTGATTTTGATGACTATGGTCGTTGTAATCGGGCGCTGGAATACGGGGAGTATTTTGATCTGCAAATCCAAGAACTGAATGAGATGATCTCTGCAAAATAATCCAAATAAGGAGGGTACGTCAATAACGGATTTCAAAGTAACTCGGCCAAATCACCCGCCTAAGATAACTTGATTATACTTGCGCCGTCGTGTCACCGGGTCGGGTGGAGCCTGGGTTAGGAGGATTTATTCCCAATATACAAAATGTGGTCAGCCGCGCCGAACAAGCTTGGCTCTTGACCTAATTGATAGTTCAGTTCCACCCATTTAGCCCAATCATCACCTTCGAGCTGATTGACAAGATTTTCATGTCCGGCAACGATTCCCTCACAGCCCATTATGACCTTTGTTTGAAGGCCGCAAACCT
>JAVCDD010000117.1 GCA_030765125.1 Candidatus Hatepunaea meridiana | reverse complement strand
GCCGAACCGATCGGAATCAAATGTAGCGGTTTTGCCACTAACGCTACCGGAATCTTTTAACCGAAAAGGAAATGAACATGAGTGAAACACAGAACTCTAAAATTACTGAAAAGATCATCGCTGAACTAAAAGAAAAGTACAAGGCTTATCCTCTCTTTCAGATTACGGACACGTTCACTGGTGACGTCTTTATCATTCGCGGCTCGAACTGGGACGAGTTCTCTCAGATCGGGAATGTCAAGCCTGGAAGCGAGAATCGTGTTCCCTTGAACATGGTTAAGGCATATGTGGTCTATCCGGAGATCGATCACGAGGACATCGAGTATAACCGATCAGGTAATTGGCAGCCCGGACGTATTGTGGCTTTGGCAGAGCAGATACAGGAGGTACTCGGTTACAATAAGGCTTTCACGGTAAAAAAGTTGTAGGTGAGGTCAAGCGTGATCTCACTCGAATATGGTATCTTCAAATGAGAGCAGTGATCTGTAAAACATTCCCCGGTTACACATTCGAAACTGTCGATCGGTTGCCATTGGAACGTGTCATTGAAATCTACACATCCGCTGAGTGGCTGGCTGAGGAAGAGAAGAAGATGATTGATAAAGCTGCCCGGAGAAGTCGATGAGTATGCTTCAAGGCTTCACTCAGGGTATCAATATCCGCATCATCGGTTCTTCGAACTTAGCTGGAACGATGTCGGAAGCCGTTTCCCAGATGGATAAGTTCAAGGCATCTGCCAAGAATCTGATGAAGATCGGCGGTTGGATGTTGGGTGTGGGGACCGCTATGACAGGGTTCGCAGCTCTAACTGTCAAATCCACTAACGCCACGACCAAGGCTTTGGGTGAGATGGCGTCACTTGGATTCAGGGATTTGAAGTCCCTCGAAAAAGCCGCTCAGGACTTTTCCAACCAATTTGCGGGCATTACCAAATCAGATTTTATTTCCGCTGCTTACGATATCAAATCCGGAATCGCATCCCTGACAGATACCGCGGTCGGCGAGTTTACCAAGATAGCCGCCTTGACCGCTAAAGCGACCAAGGCCTCGGTAGCGGAGATGACCTCGCTGTTTGCCACTGGGTATGGAATATTCAAGGACTTCTACGGCAATCTGTCCGACTTTGAATTCGGCGAGCTGTTTTCCGGGGGTATATCGGCTGCCGTGCGCGCCTTCAAGACGACCGGTCCGGAAATGGCGGGGGCTATTTCCAACATCGGAGCGATGGCGACATCGGCATTGATTCCATTGGAAGAGCAGCTTTCAGTACTCGGCATGCTGCAAGCGACGATGTCTGGCGCTGAAGCTGGAACGAGATACCGCGCTTTCATGAAATCAGCGGCTGAAGCCGGTGAACAGTTAGGTATCAGTTTCGTCGATGCTCACAACAACCTGTTGCCTATACCAAAAATACTCGAACGGATTCGTGGCAAGTACGGAGAAACAGTCGATGCAGTTGAGAAGATGGAATTGATGAAGGCGTTCGGGCGCTTAAAACAGGATTGTAATAAATATATTTTGAAAAAGGGGAGATGTGCTATTTATATTATGAAAAGATGCTAACATACTATACCATCTATTTTTTAAGAATATCAAAACATGATAGATCAAGTTTGGAACGAATATGATCCAATCCTAAATTTGTTAGCGTTTGTAGTAATTCGCTTTTATAATAGTCCTTGCTTCTAATTAATTCTTCCATTGCATGTTTTCTTGTCATCAATCCGTACCGTATTTGATTACTTAGAAAAGCATCAGTATAAGAAACGCCATACATCTTTTGAAACATATATTCCTTGAATATATTAAACAAACAGTCAGAGTGCCAATCAGAAACCACTGAACCAGGAATGGACCAATTAGTATGATCTATAAGTTTCTTGATTATTTCCTCTCTATCCCAATTATAGTAATCGAAAAAATTCAAGTGTTTTACCTTTGGAAATCTTCGTTGCAAATAACCACTGCTTGGACGAAAAGCAAGACATCCATATAAACTTATGAAAAAATTATTTGTAAGTGCTCGTCGGAACAATGTTTGTGAAAATGTTTTTCTCATTAACAGTGACGCAAGACTAAACATACTTTTACTTTTCGATGTTTTTGCACCTTCCATATGGGTAGGTATAAATGGCGGTTCCTCATATGGACTCCCAGACCACACCACCATTGGAATTCCTCTATCGTTCGCGAGTTTTGTTCCTAAAATATGCAAGTGCTTGCAGGCTACGCAGACCATAGCGGCAGCGACAGGATCTTCCGAATCCAACCACGCCATAAAAAAACCTTTAAATGATCTAATATGAGCTTGCTTAGGTAATGATAAAATGTGATGCTTAATACTCAGTTTTCTACAGAATTCTTTTGCATTCTGAAGTGAAAATTCCGTTGTACCATCATGGATATAAGTAAATGCCTCAACTTCCATGTTAAACTTGGTTTTTAATTGATAGGCAGCAAAAGAGCTATCCTTTCCACCACTTACTCCTACGAGACAATCAGCAGAATCAGTTATACTTCTATTTTGTTCAAGGAAGTTCCGTAATTCCTCATTTCCTTTTGGAATATAATTCGGGAAACCCGAATCACACCATTTACATTCGCCCTTTTCGTTGAAATCACTGTTGGGTAATGTGGATGGGAGAACACATTTGGAACATCTTTTAATCGATACATTATGCTTGAAAACATCAGTCATCCTTTGTACTCCTTTTTTTAGTTAATAAATATGCAGAACCAGGTAGAATGGCAATCTTTATACAATTACGAAATTCAAAAGGCGAATTGGAAATTATATAATGAATTGTATCTTTAGAGATGTGATAGTGAGTAACACCTAAAACAACAACCCCTTCCTTTGTCAAGTATGTCGGAGCATACTCTAAAAAACGAGTGATAGTCTCCCCACCGCCTTTTCCACCACTGAATCTTCTCTCTGATATTTTATCTCTAATAATAAATTTACTTTGGGTATTTTCAATATCGATGTAGGGAGCATTAAAAACTATCATATCAAAACGCTCGTTTATGTTATCAAATAAGTTGCTGTAATAGAATTTAATATCCAGTTTTAAAGAATCCCCATTTCTTTTTGCAGATGATATAATCTCCGGAATATAATCAACAGCATGCACCTCTTTACATTCTATGTGAAGTTTGGCAAATATTGCTAATACTCCTACATATCCAGTTCCTATATCAAGAAGCGAGCAACCTTTTCTTAAGTTCAATAGAATTGCCTTTCTAATAGCAATTGTTGTCCAATCCCAAAAGTCTTCATGAAAATCACTACCATTGTAAGGACGATATCCGAATAAGCATTTGTGAACAAACTTGTTCGTTCTTAAGTGATGCATAAAAAGTAGATATGCCCTGTATAAGATTCTATGAGTTATATGAATGCAAATACTTCGAATATTCATTTTCTTGTGCTATTTCGTGTATTTGTTCCGAGTAAAAGCTCGGGAGGTATTGTCATCCTTATAATACTTAATCCTTCTCCGTAAGCAATTCCAACCTGACTTCCTCTAAATAAGGCTAAAGCCCGGATTGCTTCGATGGAGAGCTGGTGAGGAAACTCTTTAATCTGACTTTTGAAGCCTTTCAGTGCATCGAGCTTAATATCTATGAAATCGGAAATGTCAACTACCCAGTTGTTAACAAAATTCGGTTCAATATACGGAGCGTTGTTATTTGTACTGGATAAAACTTCATAAGCGGCAATAAGTGAAATATATGATTTAGGTCCTAATGATCGGGATGCGACCATTGCGGATTCAAAGACAGCACGATGGTCAATATGTCTATCCAAGAAAGGTATTAATAATATTTGTGGACGCACTCTATGCAAAACACCCAATATACAATTATTTAGTTCATGATGTTCCATTCTTGCGAGGGATAGAGCAGCATAGTTCAGAAATATTGAATTCTTGACTCCGATTTTTAAATGAGCTAATCGAGCTTCATCAATTGTGATTCGAAATGCCTCTTCTGTATATAAGGGTGGCATATGAGCCGAGATAGTTAACACAGTGACTTCACCGCCATACTTAATGAAACGAGCAATGGCGCCTCCAACTGCAATAATACTGTCATCAGGATGTGGAGAAATCACAAGCATTTTTAATTTTGAACTACTCATGTCAATAATCCTCACTTATTTATAAATAATAAACCTGTCAGCTACTAATACTTCCAATCCAGTTGAGAAGAAGGTTCGTAAAGCATCTTGAAATGTACAAACGATAGGTTCGCCCTTAACATTGAAAGATGTGTTTAATAATATAGGGATACCGGTTCTTATTTTAAAAGCTTGTAAAAGACTATGAAAAAGTGGTAGAATATTTCGATGAACGATCTGAGCTCGAACAGTACCATCAACATGAACTATTGCTGGTGCGCGTTTTTTTAGAACGTCTGTTGCTTCAAATGCAACATTCATGAATGCTGAATCTATATGTCGTTTAAGATATTTCCCAGCATCTTCAGCGGTAATCGCAGGACAGAAAGGGCGCCAATATTCACGGAATTTTATATTATTATTAATTTTATCTTGCATTTCAATGTTCCGAGGGTCTCCAAGTATACTGCGTTGTCCAAGCGCTCTTGGTCCTGCTTCCATTCGTCCTTGAAACCAACTGATAATTCGCCCTTTAGCAAGTTCGTCTGCCGCTATCTCTACAATATTATCAACTTCTTTATAGGGAATTCGACACAAATTAAGTATTTGTTTAATATCATCATCCTTCTCCTCATATCCGAGCGCTAACGTTTTTAAAGGTTTAGGGCGTATTCCTGAAATCTGCCAACACGTTCCTAAAGCTGCTCCTGCAGCAGCGCCACCATCACTACAAAGAGGTTGAGCGAAGAGATTGGACACGATATCATGCGTTAAAATATGTCCATTCATTTTTACATTGAGCCCCACACCACCGCCAATACATATATTATGTACATTCAATTCATCCATACCCCACATTGCGAGTCTATAGACTGTGTCTTCCAGTTCTGATTGAACTGCGTATGCGAGGTCTTTATGCCAATCGGTTATAGGCTCTTGTGTAAGACGCATTGGACTATTAAAAAGATGCACAAGATCATCAGTAAATCTTTCAGACCAAGTGTGATTTCCGAAAAATATATACTTTGGTTCTAACCGATACTCGATTCCATTTTCGGCGAGTAAAATAACCTTCCTTACTTTCTCACGTAATTCTTCGTTGGGTTGTCCATAAGCTGCTAATCCCATTACCTTGTATTCGTCATTATATGCTTGAAATCCGAGGTATTCGGTGAATGCTGCATAGAACCATCCTAACGAATGTGGCATAGAGATTTCTTTAATTGGTTGTATGTTATCATTCTGACAATCCCAAAGAACTGTGCAGTGTTGGTCTCCGGATCCATCAATAGTGATACAAAGAGCTTTATCAAAGGATGATTGGAAGTAAGCATGCAAAGCATGAACATAATGATGTGGCATAGGGTGAATTGGAGGAATTTTTATGTTACCAAACGCGCGTTTCCAATGATACGCATGTCGCTGTTCAACTTTGTTCATGTTAAAATAACCTAACATATATTGTTGCCATCGCTTTGTATTTTCATCAATAGACCATTGTTCTTTTATATTCTCGAAAAATTTCTTCATTGTGCCGTCGGTATAAGCGGTAACATTCCAATTTATACCAATTGCTCTAACATCTTCAGCATTAACTCCATCCTGGTTTAAGCAATATAGTAATGAGCTAATAGGATAGATATTAGGTGCATGTTTCAAACGAACAAAACGTTCCTCCTCTGCATAAGCTAAAATTTCTCCATCTCGCACAATTGCAACGGCTGGATCGGAATGACCTTCAAATATTCCGACATATAAAGGTAACATAAGCGTAGCCTCTTCCCTTTTTTTACAAATGTAGTTAATAATTGAATCGTTATCAAGATATATGATTGCTTTGATACGATTAGTAAAAGTTTACGAGATCGAAATCAAGGGACGCAGCGGAAAAATAAAGCAGGCGATTGGATATAAGGATTCTCAAATCACAATTACTCTTGAAATATGCAATAAGGAAGAGGATGGAAATGTTGTCGAGACGGCGCGAGAACGTTTTGAACAGATACAGAAATTGTTCCGTGAGTCACGTGAGTCGCTGCCGGAACCTAAAGAAATTGTCTCGACATTGACCGATGCGTGTGGTATCAGACAGGTATTGATAAAAGAGATTGAGGTTCATGACAACGAGCTGGATTACATATCCTGCACACTGCACTTGACTGAGTTTGAATCGGTGGAAAATCAGTTGAAGACCCAGGCACATGAGCAGGAAGCGGTAGCAGAGGCAGAACAACGTGGCGAAAAAGCCATCGCCGGTGACGAGAAACTAAATGAAGCTCTCGGCAATCCCGAAGATGATTACCTTAATAGCCGCTTTGAGCAGGGCAAGACAGACGCGATGGGTGAAGAGTATCCCGACGAAACGCCTGGTGAGGATATTGAATAACTAACCACAGAGGACACAGAGGGCACAGAGTTAATTGTTTCTTCTCTGTGGTCTCTGCGATCTCTGTGGTAAAATCGTTTTACGCTTCTTTGAAATAACCGATTCTCAGAAGTTCCTGGATGAAGCTCTCAGCTTTCTCTTCAAGGGTTTTGCCGGATAGAGTGATAGTCTCATGGGCAAACATCTTGATGAAATTAACTAATTGATCGAGGTAAAATTCCATCGGTGTTCCACGCTCAAAGTAGGCTTGTTCCCGCATCTGCAGGACGATTTCAACGGCGTTTCCGACGAAGACGGTGTCATCGTTGACAATTTCATGTTTGGTTGTTTCTTGTCTTTTCATTTTAAAGTTCTCCGAAATTTGGATTGTTAGCTCTTGTTATTATGTAACGAATATATTCCTGTGGTAACTGCCATTGACGACAGCCGGACAGGATGATGTCTAAGTATCCCCGATGCGGGGATGAGTATTGACGGCAATTGTTCATCAGGTAAACGATGGCTTGGAATTCCTTGTCCTCATCTGTTAATACCGGCAATATCTTACGAGTATATAACCTGGGGTATCCTTCGAAGCGGTCAAGTGACCGAAGATGTTCTTGAGTGATCTCGTACAGTGCGCCATGAACAATATGATTTGCAGCGGGCTCTATATCTGCCACGCTCTTGAACATCAGTCGATAATTATGCAGGACGGCTCGTCTGACCGGTATATATCCCGGGCAGCGCAGTTCCATGCCGTGCATGTCAAGGTTAGCGCCGTAGGCGAAGTATAAGATTTTATCTGATTTCATGATGTTGAGGTGTTATTTGAAGTTGTCGGTTGTCCGTAACGCCAGGCGCTGTTGCCGGTCAGGTAGCGGGTCAGATGATATCTGGCGGTTTTGAACTCGTTTCCTTTCATGCCAAGTGTCGATACCAGCCAGACCCGGAAGTTGAATTTGGGATTATCAGTTGCAATCTTCCGGTGACTGGCTGAGCGAGCGTTTAAGGCTTTAGCAGACAAGGCGAGACACAGTTGCACGTAGCTTTTAACCTTTCCAGCATGTAAGGTTGAATTGAAATATCTCAGTTCAATCGTGCCGAGGTCTCTAAATAAATTGTTGTAATTTAAACCTTTATAACGATTATGTGTCGCGATACATAATCGCCGTTATGCGTAGCTGGACATTATGTTGAGTTCGAATCGTAAACATCAATAACAATAGGAACATTGCACCTATTTGCTACACATAATAATTCCGTTC
>JAVCDD010000199.1 GCA_030765125.1 Candidatus Hatepunaea meridiana | reverse complement strand
GGAGCTATGTAACTGGATTCCCGCCTTCGCGGGAATGACAAAAGGAGGTTAATATAACAGCAAATTTTCTTCAGTAAAAAACGTGAAATAACGATGCTGATCTATTGACATTAATGAAAAATGCCTTATATTAGTTAAGGTAACCTTTACAGGTTACACTTCTTTCATTAAACCTATCACCTTTCTGTTTTTACTTAGCATTGATTCGGGATTTATAGATATACAGAACAAATCATCAGGCGCTTATTATGAGTTCGTTTAAGAATATTCCTTTATCAACCCAACTCCTCTTTATCCTATTCATTTTATTGCTTGGATCGACAAGCGTTTTTAGCGAATGGTCTCAAGATCCCTACGATCCTATGATCATCATCGATGTTGGATACAGCGTTTATTATCCTCGGATTATTCCCTCCGGCGATGATGGATTTATTGTCGCCTGGCATGATGGTCGTCGAAATGAGATCCGCATGCAGAAGATCAATAGCGAAGGTGAGCTGGTCTGGGATGATGCAGGTGTGCCTGTAAGGTTTGATATTGGCGAAAATTGGGCTGGCGCTGAGTATGGTACACCTTTCATGATTGGCGATATGGTTTCAGACGGGGAAGGTGGAGCAATAATCGTCTGGATGGACTGGACATTCTCCGACTACATTCTGGAGTTTGGAGCGGAAAACAACGAGATCTATGCGCGGCATATCTCCTCGGAAGGCGAAGTTGAATGGGGCGACGAAAGTGGATTGCTCATCTGTTCGTTTATGCCTGAGCAAGCTAATACGCGTATTTTAGCCAACGTCGAACCTGATGGAGAGGGAGGTTGTCTTTTCGCATGGCACGATGCATTAAATCCGAATGACAGCTTGCGGAATGGATTCTATGGACAGCGCATTTCACACGAAGGTGAGCTTCTGTGGGGTGAGAATGGGATCAGAATCGGCAACTCTGAATACCCTGCCTGGCCAGACATGGTGCTTGACAACCTTGGCGGCTATTTCATCGAGATCGAGGACGGGAATATCCAACATCTGACTGCGGAAGGAGAAATGTGGGAAGAACCGCTGGCGGATGAAGTTGACGGGTGGTTTATAGGATCGATGCGAATAGGTGGAGAGGGTTTTGTCACCATCATATTATATGGTGAAGTAGATGATGTAAAACACTATGCTGTGAATGTACTATCGGTGGATAGAAGGCTCTTATGGGAAGTTCCTGGAGTTCAGTTGCCTCTCTTTGAAGGACAAGGCAATCGAAGAATTACAGCACGATATACATCCGATCAACGTTCCGGCAGTTACTGGGTTATGGTGCTGCCACGAAATGCGTGGGGCTTGCCAGATGTTGAAAGTCAAATTGGCTACCACATTGATAACAACGGAAATATGGTCTGGGAGAGAAACGGTGTTGATATCCCATATGATTTAGAAGATCGAGGCGTATCGGTTGACATGGCAGATCAGCAGGGATTATATGTTGGATATATGGTTAGGAATGAAAATCGATCAGAGGCAAGATATATACAAAAGATTGGCTATCATGGAAATTTTTTGTGGGGGGAAGAACCTTTGATTGTTTGGGCAGACTCATCAGAAAACTTTCGTTTTGTAAACTTTACACAAACAGTGGATGCCTATGGTAATATCGCGGGCATTACATGTTTTTATCATTATGATCAGGATTATCCCAGGCTTTATGCCTGGATAATGAGCAGTGAAGGGGTGATCGGCGAATACACTGATCATATAATTGCTCCACCTTCAGCCTTCAACCTGTTGGAGCCTGTTAATAATGATACCCTCGATCCAGTAGATTCTCAGAGGTTCACTTGGGAGGAACCGATAGATCCCAATCCTGATGACGAAATAAGCTATGTTTTATGGTTCAAATCAGATGAAGATTCAATTAGTTATGATTTGGCACAAACCTCGCTGGAGGTCCAACCGGACTCACTATTCTTGGAATTGGAACCAGGCGCAATTATCACCTGGTGGATTCAAGCGATATCAGATGAAGATACCATTGACTGCTTATCCAGGTTCAGCTTCATGACCTATATCGATGGTGTAAATGAATACGATAGTCTCTTACCCACTGAATTTTCCATCAAATCAATTTATCCAAATCCGTTCAATGCGGAAATCAAGATTATTTACAATCTGAAACGCTACACTGAAGCGGAAATAAAGATTTACGACAGTCAGGGACGGCATATTTACATGAAGGAATTGGGATTTCAATCGACCGGTCAACATCAGGAAGTAATCAATTCATCTGACTGGTCGTCGGGAGTATATATACTTGAGATTAAAGTTGATGATGAAGTCAGGAAAGGGAAAACGGTTTGTATTAAGTAGTGTCTGACCGAAAAGCACTCTTTGTCATTCCCTTTAAAATTAGCGTTCAGAGTGGGTGCAAAGCCTTTGTGGGTGGGGGTTAGAAGGTGTGACGATAATGTGACGGAAGGTGACGAAGTGTCGTAGTGTCGGGGTGTCGTAGTGCACGAAAATTAATGTGTTTTGAATTTTGAATTGAAGGGAAGAGTGGGTGATTTCTACACGTTAATATTCAAACAAGAATGTAAAAACAGCATCAGAAGATATTTATTTTAATTGGTGACAATTCAAAACTCAAAATTCATAATTCAGAATAAATACTTGGATTAGAAAATTGAGTGTTAAATAACCTCTCTTCGATACCGGTTTATCCGGGTTAGGTTGTAGTGCAGGCAACTTGTAGGATTTCAGAAGGGACAGGTACGGCTCGCAATGTTTTAGGCTTGTCTGGTTATGGTATTATTGTAAAGGGTATTCAGTGTGAGTGATTGAGCAACACAGATTGATTTCCCGGGGTCGGAGAAAGCGGAGCTATGTAACTGGATTCCCGCCTTCGCGGGAATGACAAAAGGAGGTTAATATAACAGCAAATTTTCTTCAGTAAAAAACGTGAAATAACGATGCTGATCTATT
>JAVCDD010000244.1 GCA_030765125.1 Candidatus Hatepunaea meridiana | reverse complement strand
TGAAAAAATGCCTTATATTAGTTAAGGTTATCCTTACAGGTTCCACTTCTTTCATTAAACCCATCACCTTTCTGTTTTTACTTAGCATTGATTCGGGATTTATAGATATTCAGAACAAATCATCAGGTGCGGATTATGAGTTCGTTTAAGACAATTCCTTTATCAACCCAACTTCTCTTTATCCTTTTCATTTTATTGCTTGGATCGTCAAGCGTTTTTTGCGAATGGTCGGATGATCCTTTTGATCCTATGTTGGTGTTCGATGCATCAAGAGTAGGAGGAAGCTCACCCGAATACCCATATATTATCCCTGATGGCGAAGGCGGATGTATCATAGCCTGGCATGAACGCAATCTTGGGCAGATCCGGATGCAGAAAATTGATCGTCGAGGCAGGCTTCAGTGGGATGAGGAGGGTATAACCATTCGTTCTTCGGAAGGTATGGATGCTTGGGGACAACACTTCTTAATGACGTTTTTCGTAGGAGGTATGATTTCAGATGGCGAGGGTGGAGCAATAGTAGTGTGGCATGACTACCAATTCACCGATCTTATTATCGATATATTGGCTTACAATAACGAGTTGTATGCCAAACGGATTGATGATGAAGGCGAAGTGGTCTGGGGAGGAAGGATTGGTCTTTTAATATGCGATTACTATCCGAGAAGGGGCAGCCAGCGTGTATTAAGCAGGATTCTTTCAGATGGTGAAGGTGGATGTGTATTTGCGTGGAACGATGAGCTAAATCCAAACGACAGGATGGAAAACGGAATTTATGTGCAGCGGATCTCCCACGAGGGACGGCTGATGTGGGACGACGGCATCCGGATCGGGACAGAAGAAAGGTTGTGGGAACCGTATATCTGGTCAGATGAACGTAATGGGATGTATGTCACGACCAATGAGGGATACCAACTCGTCAACTCTGATGGGGAGTTAGAATGGGATGAGCCGTTCCCACTTGAGGTAGACGGATGGAGAGTCAATATGTGTTTTCCTGGACCGCAAGATGCGATGTGGTGCGATATGAGCTCTTCGGATGAGGAAAACTTTCGTTGGGATTTCACAGCTCTCAACTTGTTATTGCGGGAAGGTGAATTACACTTTGATATGCCGGGGGTGTCTATTATAATGCCAGACCGGTGGGATTCTTTAAGTTACTCTGAAAGATTTATCTGCGATAGCCATGGTGGAAGTTACGTATTGGTAAAAAGAATTTGGCCCCCACACAACGGCCAATTGAGGTTACAAAGGGCATTTCATGTCGATGCCCAAGGTAACCATCTCTGGAGCGAAGATGGCATCCACCTACCTTTTGATTTCGATGGCAATGGTATTGGTACATCGTCTGGATATTCCGATCTCACTGGATTTTATATGACCGATTATCAATCGGATGAGATTCGCCAATTTATCAAGTTTAAAGTTGGCTACAATGGAGATTTCCTCTGGGGTAACGAGGGTATCCTGATATGGGCGGACTCAACAGGAGGTAGAGGTGGGATTGGTCCTGGGTTCATTGATGAATTTGGTAATGAGTTCCGTGTTGTATCCTTCCAATATCCAAACTCAACCTATAATCTTTACGCTTATGTGGTTAGTGCGGAGGGTGAGTTGGGAGGATTAGAGCAAGAAATTCACTATCGCCCATCTAACTTCAGCTTAGTATCTCCGGCAAATGGAGATACACTCGATCCGATACAACCCATCATCTTTACATGGGAGCCATCTGTCGACCTCAATGAAGCGGACACTGTCGCATATAGAATCTGGTTCCAAGTAGAGAACGATTCAATTTCTTGTCTTGTCCCCGATACGAGCTTTATTGTGCAATTGGATAATCTCCTGGACGATATGGAAATGCCAGCGCTAATAACCTGGTGGGTGACTGCAATGTCACCACCGCACACACGGGAATGCCGTAACCGGTTTCAACTACTGGCAGCAGTCCAAAATGTTTTACCATCGGATGAATACAATCCCTATAGTTTCCAGATAAACTCAATTTATCCCAATCCGTTCAACTCTCAAGTCACAATAAGATACAGCTTGCGACAAAAAGGGATGGTTAAACTATCTATGATAGATCCATCCGGCAGGCAGATTCGACTATATAATTGGTCAAATAAACCGCAGGGAAATCATAAGTTTGTATTTGATTGTTATGATTTACCAACCGGTTTGTATTTTATTCAGCTTAGCTCTAATAATGAAGTCAGAATAGAAAAAATAATTTGTCTAAAATGATACTTAAAATTGTAATCGATCATTATATACAACGAATTTCTACCGTCAATTGGCATTAAGTAACGTCTGTTGAAGATTGAATCCATAATAGAGTTTGATAAATCCTTGTAAAAACTGGATTCCAGCTTTCGCTGGAATGACAAAATGAAGACTTTTTTATACAAGATGGAGACTTTTTCAACGGCACTAAGTAATCATCTCTAATCCAGCGATAAGTCCTTAACAGGTTGTGATAACAAAACAATCAGCGTGGTGTCGGTTGCCCTCACCCGACACGTTATCTCCCCTTTTACTGTCAGGTGAGGGCACCTGACAGCACACTTACCGCTGGATTAGGGTAATCATTTAAATGAGGAGTTCTAATGAAACGTACATTGTTACTGTCACTACTTGCAGTTCTACTTTGTTCAACCGGTTCTCCTGCCGCTCTCTTGTGTGGTACAGAGCTATTGCTGCAACAGCCTTCCCCGTATAGTAATACCTTCACCGCTTACAACTATGGTGACGAATTCCTGCCTGTCACCGAGACAGAGGACGATTACACTATCGTCCAGAAAAACGGTGTTTATTATTACGCCACCCTCGACGACAACGGTGAATTCATAGCAACTGATAATGTGGTAGGGTTCCACGAACCTCCAGAGGAACCACATC
Organism: Candidatus Hatepunaea meridiana; assembly: GCA_030765125.1. Classification (GTDB taxonomy): domain Bacteria; phylum Electryoneota; class AABM5-125-24; order Hatepunaeales; family Hatepunaeaceae; genus Hatepunaea; species Hatepunaea meridiana. Next base: position 37,300 of record JAVCDD010000244.1, on the reverse strand, counting down.
TTAGGCGTACCGGCAGCGCCAGAGAACAGCGCATAACAGACTGGGAGGACTTCAACGCGGGAATGCAGCCAAGAAGAGACGAAGTTGTTACGATGGGCGTAATTCTAATTCAGTTTGCTGATTGGGAAAACAATGAATCCGCTCGCGGTGGACGAGGTGACTTTGAGGGAGACGACGAAATTGGAATTGAGGACTTATATACCACTGAGATGTACTGGAATAAATACTTCTCTGAAGATACCTGGGTTGACGATGCTCATCCATGTTACGACCAGAATGGAGGTAATGAGGATGATAATCATTGGTGGCTTTATGGCAGTCTTAAAGACTACCACAAAGAAGTGACATACGATGAGGACGAGGTTACACCGGAGAGTTGCCATCCTAGCTTCGATGAATGGGATCCTAGTGAACCCCCTCCTGATGGTCATCCTGATGTCGAAGTTAGAGGTTTCCTTAATCCTGCCGTTTGGATCGGTGAAGAAGAACAGGGAACATACATTTTCAATTGGTATCCAGCAGAAAATGATCGTGACCATTACAATCAAGGTGGCAACATAACGGATCTATACAATGAAGCTTGCGACAGCGCCAGAGAAGCAGGTTTTGAATTTGAAAATGGTGATTATGATGTGATTGCAGTTGTGTGGGCGGGTGAAATAGGTGAAGTGAGAGAAGATAATAGGGTGGGTTTGAGGCCCCAGTACCAACAATTTGGGAATGAACAGGATGTATATTTCACCAATGAAGAGGTTCATTTTCGGGATCCTATTCCAATTGGTGGGGAACGTCGTGCCCGAACCGGACTATCGCACATTGGCACAGATTGTCATGAATTTTCTCACGCAGCGTTGGGTCTGTCAGATCTCTATGTACAAGGTGAATATCGTCCTTCAGTAGGTGCCTACTGTCTTATGAGTCATGGAAGTATATTGAAGGATGGTGCTTCGCCAGCACATCTGTGTGCATGGAGCAAACTTAAAACCGGGATTATAAGTAATCCCCGTGTAATTGATCAAGACGGAGTCGTCACTCTGACGAATATCGAACAGAACGCAGACTGCCTTATCCTTTGGAAGAATGGACATATATCGAATGAGGGTGATTGGACACAAGGGCAGTATTTCATTGCAGAATTCCGACGAGCAATCGGGTTTGACGGGTGGTTATGCAGAAATCAAGAAGGTTTGCTCATTATGCACTTCGATAGTGAAGGTTCAAGAGGAAATCCAGCGCACCGATATCTTGACATAGAAGAGGCCGACGATTATCCGGCTCGATGTTGGTTTCAACTCTTTTGGGAAAATGACTTATATCCGATTGAAGTTAACGCAGATTTTGGAACCAACGCTACACCCAACAGTTATGCTTATGGTGGATATCCCAGTTTTGTTGAGATAAACGATATTGGTTTTGTCAACGATAACCTTATGTCTGCAAACATTTCATTGACTGTAGACAAACCCATTTTCCATGTTATCTCTATTCAGCCGGACCCTATTGGATGGCCTGAGGGAAATAACGATATGTCAATCGAACAAGGTGAAACAGCATCACTTTCGTTGACCTTGACGAACATCGGTATTGAAGCTGAGAATGATATCACAGTTACCGTTTCAACGGAAGATCCTCATGTGCAGGTTACTATTATTAACGGTGATAATAACTTCACAATTCCCGGACGAATCGGAACAATCGAAGATGAGGAGCCTTGGGAATGGTTCACACCCCAGCCTCAGGAGAATAATCCGTATATCCGGGTTCAAATGTCAAATAATTGCCCCATCGGTCACTATGCAATAATTAACCTAAGTTTTGAGTCGCAAGATTTTGAGAATATTGATGACTTATCCTTAGGTGTGTTATGTGAACTCCCCATAGCCCCCAACTTTCCTGTCACATTCGACAATGAGGGCAATCCAACAGTATTCCACAACCTGAACGTCGCCAACATAGATAACGACCCCGAACAGGAAATTACCCTCTATTCGGAAATCGATCAAACCGTTCATTGTATTTCTCCTACACAGGGTAACGATCAATGGTCAAACGGTACCGGTCGTTATTGTGAAAAATGGTTATCCGCTCCTGCCATTGGTGATGTACGTAATGATGGATTCCCCGAGGTTGTCCTGATATTGACGGAAGACATGGTAGGAAGGCTGTTATTTTATAACGGAGATGCTATTGGCGAGAACAATCCTTACCATCAATCGATTTGGTTCAAAGGTTCACCTGCATTGGGTGATTTAGATATGGATGGTAAACTTGATATCGTGGTTAATAAAAGCCTTTCCGTAAATGCTTATGACGGTGAAGGAAATCGGCTTAACGGGAACTGGCCTGCTGAAATGGATCCATCTAACATCATTTCCACACCTGCTATTGCTGATATGGATTGCGACGGTGACCTTGAAATCATCATTACACGCACACAAAACGGTAATGATAACAGACGTTATATCAAAATACTCGATCACGAGGGAAATCAAGTATATGAATCGGATCATAGTAATGCTATCTACTCCCCGGTGATCGGCGACGTAGATGGCAATGGATATCCTGATGCAATAATTATGGAAAGAAATAATGCCAGATCTGGAACCGGAATCTACCGCTACTATTGGGATTCTGAAGAAGATGAGTACAGTACACGTCTAATTAGGTCACTATTCATCACCTATGGCTATCTTGCCTTAGCCGATCTGACAGGTGATGGTATTCCGGAAATAATCATAGGGACTGGAACTTACGACGGTAAGAACCCTATATTGATTAATGCTTTTGATTATGAGGGTAATTTTATCGATGGATGGCCCGTGGAAATACCGCATTCTGCCATTGCATCCTTGTGTGCACAAGATTTTGATGGTGATGGTGAAATAGACATTGTTGCTATTGACTCAATGGGCACCCTATTGGCTTTTGCAAGTGATGGGTCAAACCTTTTCAATCAGGAATCCCCTGCCTTCGCTTCAAATTATCAAAGAGTCTATGATTATCAGGGTGATGTGGTTTATCGAAGACATGGTGTTGGACCATGTTTTGCAGGAGATCTCGACAACGACGGAGACGTAGACATTGTCAACGCCGGCTTGCACCATTTAAAGATGTGGTCCACCGAATCCCCTTACGATCCCCGCAACAACGAGTGGGTTTCATTTCAATGCGACGCTAAGAACAGCGGTCGTTATCACCATATCGTTAATGGTGAAAATTGGCAACCGGATAACGTTACACTTCTTTGGCATGACCGGGTACGACTTGCTGGGGAATCCGATATTATTATTCCGGCGAGCACCACAGTGGTCATCGAACCCGGAACTATCGTTGAATTCCCGAGTAATTGGCAGCATTCTCTTATCATACACGGTACTATTACCGCTGCAGGAACGGAATCCGATTCTATAATCTTCCGCTGTGACGATATGGGTGGCAGTATAATTTGCGATGGACAGGACGGTCAGAACAGCCGATTCCAATACTGTGTGTTCGAGAATTTGATTACCGGTATCGGTGTTAGTGAGTTAACGCTTAATAACTCTATCGAGAATTGTCGGTTTTACCACAACAACACAGGGATAGACCTATTCCTGTCAGCTACGGATGTTACCGGTTGTGAGTTTGAGGAATGCCTTATGGGTGTGAATATCAATGATGATGAAGCCACACCATTACACACCATCAGCGCCAGCCTGTTTGAAAATTGTATCTTTGGTGTTTACCTGTTTAACAGTTGGGCGATAACAATCAGCGGAAATACATTTGAGGTATTTGGTGATGAGATGTATGGGATTAGCGGTACATTTTGCAATCAGTATAATATCACGGGGAATACGTTTCATGGTAGCACCAATCCAACGGAATACGGTGTGTATATGTGGTGTTCATTCGCGGGTATGTCATTCCTTGATATCAATATCATTCAGGGATTCAATCGTGGAGTTGTTTTATACAGTTCCAATGCCAGAATGACCTCTAATCAGATCGAAAAAAGTGAGACGCATGGCATTCAATTGTACAATTTCTCTACACCTGATATGTCGTCAAACGCTTATAATACTGTGTGTATGAGCGGGGTCGCTGAAATATGGTCGGAAGGTCAATATTCACCGATTTTCAGCGGACCGATTCAAGACAATTATGGTCACAACAACATTTATAATCTCCCTGACTGTTCCCAAGCCAAACCTTATTTCCTATGTAATGAGATATGGGTTGTTGGTCCAATCAACGTTTCCGGTAATTACCTGGGTGATCCGCAAGAAGTACCGAATCCTAGGACCAGGTTTCTGGACGCTAACAACGATCAGATACCAATTATTCTTAACGACCGCGATGGCGCCCCACAGCCGGATGATGGAGGCCGGGAACGCGATGAAATCCAACGTCTGTTCTTTCTGGCTCTTGAATATGAATACGAAGGTCGGATGGTCGTTGCTGATTCTCTCTATCGACGTGTGATTGAAGCGGCTCCTGAGTCACGTTTCGGCAGCACGTCTATGACCCATCTGTTGCACGTCCACGACCGTGATGAGGACTATGATGACCTGATAGAATACTTGCAGAATCTGGCAGACGAACTTGAAAACAGGCGGTTGGTTAGACGAGCGTTGAACCTTGCTGCTTATTCAATGGTTATGAATGGTGATTACAGACAAGCTATTAGATACTACGAACGGATACTCGATGACAATTTACCTCTACGGGACTCTGTTTACGCAGTTATAGACGCCGGATTTGCCTACCACGCTGCTGGTGTTGATCAACGGAGGAATCGCAGAGATAGTGTTGATGAAAGCGAACCCTGGCGTCGACCAGATGATCTCGCTTATGTACCGCTACTCGGCAAGCGGAAGGACCTCAAACCGACATCTATATCTATGTTATACAAGAAGATGCGAGAGTTGCTCAATCTTCTGGAAACGAGTGAGAATGGAAATAGTGAGTTGATCCCCGAAGAATTCTTCGTCAATCAAAACTATCCTAATCCGTTTAACAGTGTAACACATATTCGTTATGGTTTAAAGGAAGGTGTTGAGGTTAGTTTAAAGATATTTGACGTCACCGGTCGCGAAGTCAAATCACTTGTCAGAGAACGTCAAAAAGCCGGTTATTATTCGATAATCTGGGATGGAACAAATAATTCGGGTGTTTCTGTTTCTTCAGGTATGTATTTCTATAAGATTAAAGCCGGTGATTTCGTCAAATCGCAAAAATTGGTTTTGGTAAAATAAGGATTATCGCTGAATTCTCCGAATCCGTAGATTATATTGTGGATTGATTTCCCCGGTTTCGGAGAAACCGGGCTACGTAATGGCGTTCGCAAAACGGTGTACGTTCACTTATCAATTACGGTTGACTTTTTCAATAATCTGATGTATCTTATATATGTGAGGTTAATTGTTATAATGGTAAACTGCCTTGCTCATTGATATGGAATTTATGAAATGAAAAAAATGAAACATGGGAGAGATAATTATGTTACAGGGTTTACGAAAATCATTATTGATAGTGGCAATTGCTCTTTTCACGCCACTTGTAACAGTTTATGGAAATGACCTCCAGGAAAACCTGGAGTACGTCGGACGTTATAACTTCTATCCGGATTATACCAAAGTCCTGATGGTCGATGATACGCTCTTTTATACCGATTATACGATGTTGGGCGCTCTGGATATGAGCGATCCTGAGCATCCGGAATTCATCGGCGAGACGCTTTACCCCGGAAGAGCGAAATTCCTTAGTCGCAGCAACGACTATGTGTATCTATGTTCTCACGGAATAGGATTTTGCATCTATGACCTGCAATGTCCGATAACGAGTATGATGTCCGGATTAGCTGAACAACCTGATGGTTTCACTTATTTGAATAGTGTTGCTTTTGGGAACAACTATGCGTTGATCGTCGGGTCTATGAATAGACACGTCTGCTCGCTCGAATTAGGCGAACCAGATGAAATGCCGATAGTATTCCAATATGATTCAGATCATAGCATCAGTGAAGTAATTTCATCTGGAGATATTTTCTATGCAAGAATCAGCCGAGGTATCGAAATAATCGATGGTTCCGGCGAGCGTGGTAATCCTGTGGACGTTCTTTATCCGGAAGTAGGATTCAGCTCAATTGTAATATCCGACGATCATCTTTTTGGTATATTCTGCCACCCTGTTCCCCGCTTCCTTATTACCGATCTTGCCAATCCTTTTGAACCGCGCGAAATCGCCTTCAGCCATTTACCTGACTTACCGGAAAACAATAACCTGAGATTTATATGTCCTCCCTTCAATAATATTGCACTTCTACGGACTTCGTCAAATCGTCCTCGTTCCATTTTCGCAATAGACTTCAGCGATCCTGAAGAGCCGTTTATCAGCGCCGATCTATCGGAACTCCATCCAATTTTAACCGAAGGACAGCTTGATATGGATACCGGATTGCTGACTTGCGCTCAAGAGAGCGTAATCCGAGTCTGGGATTTGAATGATCCAACTGAACCGGAACAGGTGACGGTTTACGGTGATGAAGAAGCTGAGCAAATCCAGTATAGATCGATTTTGATTCATAACGATCTTGTTTTCCTGGGATGCCGGGATGAGCTATTGATCTTCGATATCAGCCGGCTTGATCAGCCGGATCTGATCAGTACGTTTATACCTGAAGAGGGTGAACTCGGCTCGATGATAGGGATCAGTGACGAAGAACACCTTTTAGTTTCCTGTCAAAACGATGATAGAGCGCAAGACATTTTAGTAGTCAATATTGACAATCCGGAACGTCCGGAAGTATTAGGCACACTCCCCATCGAACATAACTTTGATGAAATGGTATTAGACGGTAATACCTTTTATACTCTGTTGAATCGTAATGAAATGGGGATTTTCGATATATCCGACCCTTTCCATCCACAGCAATTAACCACTTTCAATCTGAATGACCGAGTAGAAATCATAGACATAAAAAACCTCGATGAGACGTTAATAGTCGCAAATGACTATGGTGAAATCGTCTCAATAGATATTAGCGATTATGATAATGTCACGGCGCTTGACAGTATTGAGTTGGGTAGCGCTATTAGAATGACTGTTGTTGATGATGTAATTATTGTTGGAAATCGTGTAATTGACTGCTCCAACCCGGAACAACTTCGGATAATCGCTTCTCTTGATGGTGTTTTTGATGCCGCCGGAGCGATAGAAAGAGATAGTGAAGGAAATTTACTGTATAATAAGGGATATTATAAATATAAAAGCGAGGTTTTTGATTTTACAGATCCACAACATCCACGTAGGATTGCCTGGCAGTGGGCATTGGCTTTAGGCAATAGCAGTTATGGCGGGATTATTGCAGTTTCAGACGGGAGGATTGTTAATGTAACAAAGGACGCCCTGACAACGCATACCATTCCAACAGGCATCGACGTAGAACCAATTATTGAACCGGATATGGTTAATTTCGGGGAGGTTTTCGTAGGAGATTCAGTTGTCGTCAGCATAACGGTTATAAACCGCTCTCGAATCCCGTTGGAGTTGTTCTATTTACGATCAGATTATCCTGCTGTTTATAGCCAGGACGACCTCGTCGAAGTCGATCCGCAAAGTGAGCTTGAGTACAACCTGATCTTCAAACCGGACGAGGCTGGCGAGATAGATGGTATCGTCCTGATACGCTATGCCTGGGGCTGGATACCGGTGCGCATCCGCGGCGAAGGGCGCTCAGTGAACAGCGTAGACACAGCAGAAGAATTGCCACTCAAATTCAATATTAACGGTATGTATCCCAATCCATTTAATTCAACATCCGTTCTGAGTTATTCACTTTCCCGCGCTTCGGATGTGAAGTTGACGATATACGATCTATCCGGCAGGATTGAAAGTTGTATGGACATCGGTTGCGTTGAGGTGGGCGAGCATAGACTGAATATCGAGGCGTCGGCGTTGCCTTCGGGTGTTTATATAGCGAGCTTGCAGGCGGCGGGTGAGGTGATGATGGTCAAAATGGTAATTGTGAAGTGATTATTTCAAGGAGATAGAAATTATGCGTCGTTTAATAATTTTTTTAGCATTCATTGCGGTTGGATTGGCGTTTGGAATCGCATCTGCACAAGATTGCGAAAACGTTGAACAGGTTAGCAGAATGTACAACCAATGGACGCTACCTACAGATGTTGTCGTCGTTGGAGAATTGGCTTATGTCGCAACCGGTATATCGGGTTTGCAGATTGTTGATGTATCCGATTCTGAACATCCTGAATTAGTTGGTTATTGGGATAATAATATTGGCGAAACCGAAGGCGTTTCAGTTGTTGGCGACTATGCTTATGTCGCGAACAGTGGAAGCGGTCTTCACATCATTGACGTCAGCGATCCACTTCTACCGGAAGAGGTTGGATTCTGCGAGGTATCAGGTTCGTGCATCTCAGTTGTTGGCAACTTTGCCTACGTCGCAGGAGGATATTTTTATATCGTAGATGTCAGTGACCCACGCCAACCGGAAGTGATCGGGAATTGCCACTTGTCAGGGTATGCCTTTGACATTTCAGTTGTCGGTTCCTACGCCTACGTTGCAGGTCAAAATAGCGGTCTTTGTATTATTGACGTCAGCGATCCACAACGACCGGATGAAGTCGGAGTCTGCGACACGCCAGGGTATGCCCAGGGTGTTTCAATCGTAGATGACTATGCCTACGTTGCAGACTATCATCGCGGTCTTAGAATCATTGACGTCAGCGATCCCCAACAACCGGAAGAGATCGGATTCTGCAACACTCAAGGGGAGTCAAAAGGTGTTTCAGTCGTTGGCAACTATGCATACGTTGCAAATGTGGGAGGAGGCGGTCTTCATATCGTTGACGTCAGTAATCCTTTTGAACCGGAAGAAGTTGGAGCCTTCTACTCTGTAAGAGACGTCAATAGCGTTTCTGTCATTGACGACCTTGCTTATGTCACGGGGAGAGGTCTTTGGATTGTTAATGTCTCAGTTCCGCAACAACCGCAGGAGATCGGGTGTTACGACTCACGAGGGAGTATTTATGACATTTCAGTTACCGGTGACTATGCTTATATCGCAATCTGGGCCAGTGATCGAGATCTTCGAATCGTTGACGTCAGCGATCCTGGTGAACCGGAGGAGGTTGGATATTACAGTAGAACACCAGGATGGGCTTCGGAAGTTTCAATCGTCGGTGACTACGCTTATGTTACGTTCAGTACTCGAGGTCTTCAAATTATTGACGTCAACGATCCGCGACAACCGGAAGAAGTCGGATTCTGCGACACGCCAGGGTCTGCCAGGGGCGTTTCAGTCGTCGGCGACTTCGCTTACGTTGCAGACGGTTATGATGGTCTTCGTATCGTTAATGTTAGTGATCCACAGCAACCGGAGGAGGTTGGATATTGCAATACACCAGGATCTGCTGAAAACGTTGCAGTTATTGGTGACTATGCATACGTCGCCGACTATGAAAGCGGTCTTCGCATTATTGACATCAGTAATCCGCGCGAGCCGGAAGAAGTCGGATGCTACGAAACGCAATATCGAACCGATGACGTTTCAGTCATTGGTGACTTAGCTTATATAGCAGATGATTGTAATTTTCTTCGCATCCTTGACGTCAGCAATCCACGTCAACCAGTAGAAATCGGATACTACGACACACAAGAATTTGTCAGTGGTGTGACAGTCGTTGGTGACTACGCTTATGTTGCAAACAGTAGCAACGGTCTTCGTATCATTGACGTCAGCGATCCACGCCAACTTGAAGAGGTTGGATTCTACAACACGCCTGGGTATGCTTATGACGCTTATGTCAGCGGTGATCTGGTTTTCGTGGCAGACAAGACGAATCTGGGTATTTACCGTTTCACCCCTCCAAATGCTGTCGCAGATAACCCGATCAATCCAGTTCCGACCAGGTTCCATTTATCAGCAGCTTATCCCAACCCATTCAATTCAGTAACGAATTTATCGTACGGTTTGCCGGTTCTGTCGGACGTTCTGATTCGGGTATATGACGTGTCGGGGTGTATGATTGCGACGCTTGTAAATGCGCGGCAGCCGGCAGGACGCTATACTGCTGTATGGGACGGCAATTGTGCACGGCGATATGCCTCGACGGGTGTTTATTTTGTGTCGTTGGAGTCATCCTGTTTTAATGCGGTTCGCAAGATGGTGTTGGTGAGGTAATGATTCTGTTGACCAAACGGACAGGAATGGACGGGATTGACAGGATGGACGGGATTGACAGGATGGACGGGAATGACAGGATGGACGGGAATGACAGGATGGACGGGAATGACAGGATGGACGGGAATGACAGGATGGACGGGATTGACAGGATGGACGGGATTGACAGGATGGACGGGAATGACAAAATGGACGGGATTGACAGAATGGACGGGATTGACAGGATGGACGGGATTGACAGGATGGACGGGATTGACAGGATGGACGGGATTGACAGAATGGACGGGAATGACAAAATGGGAAGGAAAATCTGTATTAATTGACTTTCTCAACGGAATCGGTAATGACTTCCCCGGATTTGGAAAATCCGGGCTACTTGACTGCGGTAAAAAAATTGAGGTTTATTATGAAATCTATGATTGTTGGGTTGTTTTGTTTTATTGTTTTCATCAACGCTGCCTTTGCACAGCAGTTTGAAATTGAAGAAGTTGGTTTTCTGCCATATTGGGGGTCTTTGGATAAGATCCAGGTGGTGGATGGTATAGCATACGTAACCAGTTACTATGGGTTGATGACCTTCGACGTCAGCGATCCTGCCGAACCGGTTCTTCTCGATCACCAGCCAAACAGGGAAAGCTGGGATTCTTCTCGGATCAGCCTTTCAGGCGGTCTCGTTTGTATGTCTGCAAATGGGTACCACCGTTCTAGGCAACCAATACTTTTCTTCGATGTCACTAACCCCCGGCAAATCGAACCGGTGCCAACTCCGCATACTGAAAGCGCTTTAAGATCGGGCGTGGTTTACGGAGATTACTTCTATGCTAAGGACAGCGATGATAATATCATTGTATTCGATGTTTCGGATATTAATAATCCAATTGTTACTCACACTATAAGGGATATCAGGGCTGATAATCTCATTATTTATGATAGATTGCTGATAGCCTGGACAGTCTACAGTGATACTCGACTGGAAATATTTTCATTGAATAACCCGACGCATCCAGAATTACTGGGTTCATATCATAACGATTATGGAGATATTTGGTATGACTGGGATGTATATATTTGTTTTCTGGGCAGCAGATTCTTTGGATTGTGTTATAATATTGACAGTGGGCAGTATGAGCTGGAATGTGTCGATTTCAGCGATCCCGCCGAGCCATTCCAGCGTTGGGTAAATGAATTTAATGGTTCGTCCTCTTTTATCGGTGAAGTAAACGGATTAATGGCGGTTGTTTATTATCACGATGATATTGGCAGAATGGTACACTTATACTCAATCGAAGACCCGGATACGCTGATTGAGGTTGGACGTTTTCAACCCATTGGATTTCCACACGGAATAAAAAACGTTGATGATGTTCTTTATATGAGCAGCGATAAAGGACTTCACTGTTTTAATATTGAGGACATTGAAAACCCGGAACTGCTTGGAGCGTTTGAGACAATATCATGCAACGGCAGAGCAGTCAAGATAGACGATCACCTGATTGTTTCCACCAAAGACAGCACTATCCGGCTCGTATCGGTTTCAGATCCGGAAAATATCAACGAGGTGGATCATCTTGATTTTAACCATTCTGTCTATATGCAAACCAGTTGGCAATCTGAGGAAGGGCAGTCTTTTGCTATTGCAAGTGATTATGATCTCAAACTATTGGTAATGAGAATAGATAATAACGAGTTGGAACCGGTTGGTGAGTTGGAGTTTGATATGGAAGAATTTGAGGGAACGGTACACGGATTATCCATTGAGAAATGGGAAATGGGAGTTATTGTAGTAAGTAATGAAGAAAATAGAGATATAAATGCCGTTACAGGTCATTTTTGGGTTATATCGCTTGAGAATCCCGAATCTCCAGAAGTCATCGGTTATTTATCCGAGCAGGTTGGTAACGGATGGAATCCATATCTTTTTTCCAATGATTTTGCATTGCAGGATGATTATGTCTATTTGCCTAAATATCGTTATGGGGAGCGAGGTTCATATATAATCTCTATCGCTGATCCGGAAAACCCGGAAATTGTCACTTTTGAACGAGATGAACCATTTTCTCATCCGGTGGCAATTGATGGAAATTTAATGTTTGCGGATAGGTCGGTCTATCAGTTAGACAATCCTGATCGTCCTGAATATTTATGTCGCTATCTGGATCAGAGAGAAACTATCTATGATATAGTAGTGCGGGATGGAATGTTGGCTTTGACCTGTTCCGGTTCACCGGCTTTCTATCTACTTGACGTTCATAATCCGGAAGAGTCTGTCATCACTGCCAGAGCGAGTCTTAACGATTGGCCCTGTGATTTCCTTATGGAAGACGAAATGATCTATATTATAGAACCATCGGGGATACAAGTTTTGCATTACTATGATCCCGCGTATATTGGTGATGGTTTGATACTGACGCCGGATGAATTGGTACTGGATGAACCTTATCCGAATCCTTTTAATTCATCGGTTGCATTTAATTTTGAGCTGCCGGTTGGACAATGGATAGCTCTGCGAATCTACGATTTGTCCGGACGGATTGTTGACATTCCTGCACAAGGAGATTATTCCGCAGGCAGCCACCAAATAATATATGAAGCAAATCATTTACCAAGCGGGATTTATATTGCGAAACTTGAAGCGCAATATTGCACGAGAACGGTTAAGTTGACACTTATCAGATAAGCAGCGTGGGGGAGGGCGAGGATGAATAGTTGTTACCGAGCAATGTATTATTCGACCCCTTTGGGGTCGCGGAGGGTTCGCAATTTTATTTGGTGGGTTGTCACCCACCGCTATTGATATTCATTCCCTTCGGGAATGCTTGAGGGAACCCGGGATTACTTCAAATGCACAATTTTCTCAAACTTAATCCTGCCAATATGTTCCATCTTCACAAAATACATCCCGGCAGGTAATTCTCCCGCCTGCCAGCTTATTGTGTGATATCCGGTTGGATACCTGCCGTTCGTAATGGTCTGAAGTTCGCGACCTGCTAAATCGTATACGGATAGATGTACGTATCCGATTGCATACTGACTCCATCTGATAAATACCTGGCAATTAAAGGGATTAGGATAGATGTTTTCTATGCCCCAGGTTAAGGGGAGGGTGTCGTCAAATTCCCGGAATGTTGAATTGATTCGTCCTGGGGTGCCGTTGGGGAATGATTCGGTTGAAGCTCGCCAAAATTCATGTCCGTAATTGGGCTGCATCGGATTTATTAACTCAAGCGTAGGACCTTCACCATCTGCTTGCGTTGGCCAGGGATCATTATCATCGTAGCTAACCCAATCAATCAATGTTCCCCCACTATCGAAAAGACGTACATCATCACCAGTACCACTAAATCCGAAGTTAAACTCACCAATCACCGGCGTCACATTCGGGAAATATGCATTAAAAGAAACCCAGTCCCGTGCGATAATCAGATACTCACCTTCGCGTATGGTTGTACCGGAGGGTATTACATAACTGTGATCCTCACGATTGTCCCGAAGTACCCAGTTTCCGACGTCGATTTCGCCTCTCCGGCAGTAAAGCTCAATCCAATCACCGGGGTTAAAATCAACAGCGCTGTTGTAATTGATCTCGTTGATTACTATCAATCCAGATGTTTCTTCTATAGAGTCAACCTGTCCTACCGTTTGTGACGCCAATCGTTTCCCACCATAGGTTTCGAGGTAAATGGTATCCGTAGTTACAGGCGGGAAATAGAAATTTCCGGTAACCTGGCAATCCGGGAACATTGATGAAACTATATCGATATGGTTGGTTATGATTAGAGTGTCACTTGGGTTTAATGGAGGTAATTCACGCAGTTGCATTTTCTTATATGAGTTATCAGACGTTGTGTCAGGTGTTAACACCTGACACAACTTAATTATACATCCTGAAATATCTACCGGATGATTTGCACGATTGACTATACCGAAGTAGTGTGTTCCGGTTTGTTGTATCTCATAGAAGGAAGTAAAACCGAAGTCGCCTTGTTGGGGAGGGTTTTCAGCGACTCTTATTACTGGCAGCGGTGTGGGAAATGCTGAAAAGCAAGCCCAGCCGGAGGGAGGCGTCGGGTAGCCCTCCATTTCATTGGGTTTGATATATATACCATAATAAAACGGCGCCGGTTGGTCCGGAAGCGTTATATCACGTGTGAAGATCAGATCACCGGCGGTTTCATCTCCGTTGGAGCCATCGTCCAATAAATCAAACTGGTGTTCGGTTCCATTGGAATCTATAATGTAAGCTTTTACTTTATAAGGGCTTTGTGACATGACAACTTCAATACGGAATATATCGGAAGAACTTGACAGATACTCAGGTTCAACGGAATAGGAGACCAACTCCATCCGGTTGAACCAATCCAGATCGCGCAGATGGTTTGCTCGATTGTCGAACCAATACTGCAATCGTTCGCGTTCCTGTTCGAACTCCTCGTTGCTGCATTTCTTGGCGTTGTCGAGATAGACGTCATGCCTGATCTCATCATAAGTTTCGTTTAACCTTCGTATTAAATATGGGCTACCGAACGTTGCCATATTATGTACGATCTCCAGCATTCGTGCGCGATTGTCCTCAAGGGAGATAAGCCTTTGAAAAACTGTCTGATGATCGAGGAAACCGGTATAAATAAAATGTGAGTGATCAATCCATTCACCGTGCCAGTCATTACCGAGGGAAGCGTCGCAATCCCAGGGGGTCAGAATCCAGCGACTGTCCGGTTTTTTAAAGAGGAAGTAATTTTTCGTGTAACCGTCGCCATTATTTGTAAAATACTGAACGGCAAAGTAATTCAGGAAGTTGTCAACGTCCAGGATGTCACTTATTCCATTAGCTATTTCTTGTATGTCGGCAAAATTGATGTAAGTGAACCTTGCTCCTAATGTATCGAGAGCTCCAGTTGGTGAGATCTTAGGTTCGTAAGTTTTGGATATGTCTTCATAACGTACTAACGGTGTGAAACGAGCGCCGTGTTGCAGAGCTTTCCAGAGCGCTCCGAACCCGAGATTATTTCGATCAAGGAAGTCTTCATCCACCGGCTCAACGTCAATATGCACACCATGGTACAGGTTGTTTACCATCAGCGAAATAAAGCGTGTATTCGGGGTAGGCAAGCCGACGTAACGACTTAGTTCCATAACCAGATAGTTACGACAGTATGAGCGATCTCGGTATTCGGAGTTGAGGTTTATCTCCTGACGTCCGCCAGGTCCATCTGCATCGAAATATATTTTCCATGATTTCTTGTCCAGATCCCTTGCTGATGCACCGCGATAGCGTATATGACAGTCGTAAAGGCTGCCTTCGTACTCAAATTGAGCTGGAAAGGTTCGAGATGTCCAGGGATTGCTATTTAAGGCGTCAAGATGAGATGGATCAATATCCAGTTTGTAAACAGGAAGCGTAAGCTCGGGATCGGAAAAGGCTGTGATAGGGAATATGCAAAGAAAGATCACATAGAAGATAGTTTGCAGGTATCTGTGGGAATCTCTCATGGTTTTAGTATGGGTTTAATTGGGGTGTAATGGTAAAATTCTCTTGAAAAATAGAGTTCAGAGTTCGCACTTTAGTGCGTGGGATTTAGAATTCACACTGTTAGTTCCAGAAGAAAAAACAACCTAAAGGTCGAACTCTGAACTCCTGTCGCTTGAACAATGTCTTTGAAACCAGCGCCAGATTTTAATATTACCTATTCCAGATTATATTCATAAGGCGTCTTTTTAACTATTAAGCTGGAATTGAACTCTCGCTCAAATCTCAGTCTTTCAGTTTGAATTTTTGTACCATAGCCAGGTCTTCTTCTGTGAATCAGAAAGCTCATTCGATTCGGATCACGTAGATTGGAGCAAAGGATTTTTATTGAGTTCCTGAGTTGATCGATACCATGTTTGATCCCGTGTTTGCTCTTTAACTCAACGAAATACTCAGTATCTGTCTCATCAAGGATAAGCCAGTCACATCTTACACCTTCCTTGATAACACAATCATCAATTTCTATCTTCCGGATAGGCTTCTGTTTATCATTCTTAAAAATTATTTCTACACCGTTCTCTTCACATTGAATCTCAGGATTGTTGGTTAATTCTTCGCACTCATTTGGTATTTTCAATTTTATTCTCTTTCAAGTTCCAAAAGGTTTCCGAATTCGATGGCAATTTCATCTGATACTTCGTCTATAACATTGTCATTGATAAGACTTGTATCTTCATCAATAATGCTATTGCATTTCCCATTTGAAAGAGAATAAGCTTTCACACAATCAGGATTCAGGACTTTTTCCTTCGGTATAATAGCATACAGTTCTTTTTTCTTTTCCTCGGGCAGGGTCTTTTCGAGCGATCCTGCCTGCATGAGGTTATTGAAGGCTGTAAGAATGTAGGGGCTGTGGGTTGTAATGAAAATGCACAGTTTATCAGGAGAGCCATTAAAGACCGTTGAAATTAACTCTACGACTTTCTTTTGGGCTTCAGGGAAGATGTGAGCTTCGGGTTCTTCAATATAGATTATCCGTTCAAGATTATTTTTTTCTTGTCGATAATATATTGATTTAAGCGCTATTAATAGTGGTAACATCTCTTGTTGACCAGAAGATGAATAAGAAATATCAACTTTCCTATTATAATTCTGTAGAAGGAAGTCCCTATCTTTTTCACGAATAAGTTTTCCTTCCAGTAGATTAGTAATATCGTTCTTTATGCGTTTGTGTATTTTTTTCTTATAAGATGTAAATTCAGAGTAATCCTCCTCTTCAAACCTGAAACTCTCATAATGCTTGCCAAATTCAACAATGAATGGATCCAAAGAAGAGGTAGTAGACAAGAATGAAAAGATATTAGATTGCAACAATAAAAAAAATGATCGTCCGGAAGGTATAAATATGTTTGAAGTATCTGACAGAGAAGTTATTACTGACATTATATCTTTATTGTTAAAGATTTCGCTCATATTTATGGAAGAAGGCATCTCAAGTTCTTCCTTGTAATATGTTGATGCTTTAAGTTCCAAGTTTCCTTCGATAAACAGTTCTTTAACTTGTTTCTTAGCCAAATTATAAGCTCTCTTGAGGGATTCTGAATAAGTCAAACGAATTTTACTTGATCTTACTGAAACACGCTCAATTTGTATCCAATTAGTGTTGTTCTCATAACGTATCAAAAAGTTCTCATTACTCCAAGTTGAAACAGGAAAGAACTCTTTGAATTGCTTTTTAAGTCCGTTGTCCACAAGTACTTTGGAACTTTGTTTCAAGGCACTGGTTGTGAAGGTTAAACCAAAATTATTGAAATAGTAATGCAATTTAGCACAAATACTTTTGCCTGTTGCCTGGGGACCGATCAGAATGTTTATCTTACCAATATCAAGCTCAATGTGCTTAATCCCCGCAAAATTATCAATTATTAATTTCTCTGCCATCTTCTTGCCTTTGGTTAATACCGCAACCTGCCGGCGAGACGCCGGCGCTACGAATCAGCGTTAGACTTCACCCTCGCTTTCCTCGGCGAGTATAATTACTCTCTCCATTCCTTCCAATGCGGACAACTCGGCGATAAAGGTTTGCTCGGAAACACCGCGTTTCAGTCTGATTAGATAGGAATGCTCCACGAACTGTCCCATACGGACGGTTTTTATTGATAATCTACTGAAAGAGGACAGCCATCTTTCAAACACAGTTTGGTATGTAGCATCATCCGTATCGGTAGGTATAATCTGGAAACGCAATAAATAGATGCCTTTGCGGGCTATGCCGAATTGAATGTAGTCGAGAATAATCAGCAGCAACGATATAGTTACGACGCCGAATATTGCTATCGGGTAGTTACCTACTCCGGCTGACATACCTGCCACCAGGGCGAAAAACACAAAAGCTATGTCACGGTTGTCTTTGACTACTGTTCGGAAGCGGATGATCGAGAGCGCTCCGACCAGGCTGAAGGCGCGGGCGATACTGTTGCCGATGACCATCATTACCAGAGCTACAACCATCGAAAGAATGATAATCGTCATCAGTAATGACTGGCTCAAAGCTCGATGACGGTTGGTTAAACGATAAACGAAGGAAACAACCAGTCCAAGGACAAATGCCAGAATCAGGTTTAAAACAACATCGAGGGCGGTGTAGTTTTGAGTGACGTTAAAGCTGTCGAGGAAGTTCATAATATTTTAATGTTGTGATGTTGTGATGTTGTAATGTTGTAATGTTGTGATTATGAAGACTTTTATACGGGTGTATCCAGTGAAATCTTGTTGGGTCGCCAGGCATCCAGACCATTGCAATATTTAGATATGGGCTGCATGCGCAGTTTGAATTCTTGAATAATTCTTCTGATCCATATAGGCATTCTGCCGAGGAATTTTATTTCTAATATAAAAAGTGTGTTTTTCAATGTTTTGAGGTCTCTTTCCTGAAATATATCAAATTCGTTGGATTGTGGATGGCTACGCACATTCATGTCGAAGGTTACGCGAACATTTGATTCGTCTAATCCTAAGAGCGCCTCTCTTTCATAAGTAATTAAAGTTGTCGGTTCAAGTCTCAATCGTTTCGTAAGATATATAAACCTATCCAGAGCCAGCTTTTCTTTACGTTCCGGTTCCTTATTAATCGTTTGCAGATATGCGCCGTTTAACAGATTTGGCGCTTCAGCCAGCCAGATTTTTGATCTTTCTTTTAGAACAGTGTTGTCATATTTACGTTTAATTTCAAGAAAAGCAATACCTTCAGGAGATGGATCACCGTAGACACGAATACGCAGCTTCTTACGTATTTTTAAACCATCTTTTTTCTCATAATAGAAAAGCAATCCGCGTGTGTCAAAATAGACGCTTCTCACCGTATAAGCGTTTTCCGCTAAATCCTGGCAGAATGGATCATGTACCATATTATTCAGGAATCGTTTACGCAGAGACTCAAGATGTTTAATATCAACGTAATATTTATATTCTTTTCGTTCGAATAGTTCCATAATGTCATTCAAAAGAATGCTTCAAATTTCCATTTTGTTTAAAAGTGAAAAATATCAAGACTTAACAAGATAATATAACAATTAATGATTAGCAAGAAGCTTTAAGAGGTAAAATCAATATTTTCAGTGAAAAATATTTTTATAAGTTATTAAACATACAGTATCAAATAAGAATATACATTGACAATCACCAGATTTATACCTTATAATAATAGTTGGAGTAGCGCAACTTGCTGCGCGTCACTACGCATAAGCAAGCTTATGCACTCCAGCTGAGCCTAGCAAGCTTATGCACTCCAGCTGAACCTAGCAAGCTTATGCACTCCAGCTGAACCTAGCAAGCTTATGCACTCCGGCTGAGCTAAAGGCTTAACCGAAAAAACCAATTCCCGTACAGCTTGGCAGCAGGAATACAGCCTGAAGGCTGGACTCTGAACTCTATTTTTCAAGGGAACGACCAAACAAAGAGAGTCACTATATGAGAAACGTTTACAGCATCGAGATTGATAACGTCAGCAGGATTTTCAAACTGGATCGCACCGCCCGCAAGGACATCGGTAAAGAATTAATCGCACTTAACAAGATTAATCTACAAGTACACCCTGGTGAAATAATTGGTTTGCTTGGACCGAACGGCGCCGGGAAAACCACCTGCATTCGGATTCTATGTACTTTATTGCTGCCAACGACCGGTTGTGCCTATATAGAAGGTATGGACCTTGTCAAGGATGTGTGGAAAGTTAGGCGTGTTATTAATATGGTATCCGGAGGTGAGACCTGTGGCTATGGAATTCTCACAGCAAGGGAGAACCTGAGGCTCTTTACCGAGCTTTACGGAATACCTTGGCGTACTGCCAAACCGCGTATCGAGAATATGTTAAAAGTCGTCGGTTTGGATAAATTCCGTGGTTCACGAGTGAACAAACTGTCAACGGGGATGCGTCAAAGGTTGAATTTTGCACGTGGGTTCACTACCGACCCGAAGGTGCTTTTTTTAGATGAACCTACCGTTGGGCTTGATGTTCTTTCAGCTCGTCAGATACGGAGTTTTATTAAGCAATGGATAGCTGACAATAATGAGAAAACCATCTTGCTCACCACTCATTATATGGCTGAGGCTGATGAGCTTTGTGACAGAATCGCTATTATCAATAAAGGTAAGATTCAAGCTTTTGATACACCTTTTGCACTGAAGAAATTAGTCCAAAAAGATACAACGCTTGATTTGACTATCAGCGGGCTTGAGCCGTTTCCAGAATCCTGGCGGCAGATTACCGGTATAACAAGTCTGACTACTTCCCAGAAGGTTGAGGAGCAAGCCACATACGTTCACGCTCTTCTTTCCGATCTTGAAGCAAGCGGGGAATTAATCAGGATGGTTACCAGCGATGGACGAAGACTGGTCGGTCTGGAAACGGTTCAACCGACTCTTGAGGATGTCTTTCTGAAGCTGACGGGGCGTTCTTTGCTTAATGATGATAATACGGCGCCTTTACGGGTTCAGGAATCATAGCTTTGACGCAATCAATAAAATGACAGTTGCTATCAGCTTTTAATCAGGTGTTTCTTGCATTATGCTATCTTTCGTTTTACATTATCCCATTAAGTATAAATAATCAATTATCAATTAAGGAGAAATCTTAATGTCCAAGCATTTTCAACGGTTTTTAATTCTTTCTGTGATCTCTCTGTGCATCTTTTCGAGCACAGCTTTTGCAGAAAAACCCGTGCAGATTGCATTATTCAATCCAATTCAGCTTTTTTCAGAAGATGAATCTATTAAAGGAGTTCGTCTGAATCTGATTTACGGAAAAAATGCTGCACTTACCGGAATAGATTTTGGTTTTGTTAATCATCTTACAGCGCCATCTCTGGGTATACAGTATAGTTTTCTTGCCAATATAAGCGATTCCGACTTCACCGGTTACCAGCATGGCTTCATTAGTATTACCAAAGGTTCCCTTTTCGGACTTCAGTCCGGAGCCTACAATTACTCCAAGAACGCTACTGGAATCCAGTGGGGGTTTATAAACGTTGCCAATAGAATGGAGGGAGTGCAATTTGGTTTTATAAATTACACCGTAAGTATGAAGGGGCTTCAAATAGGCTTTGCAAATGTCATTCGTCAAGGCGGCGTCCTACCTGTTCTGCCTATAATTAATTTTTCATTCTGATTATTCGTTCCCACGCTGGAGCGTGGGAACGAGATTAAATTACTTCACTGCAGAGATCGCAGAGGGCACAGAGTAATAAATCTTCAGCGGTGTGAAATATGGGGACAGTATACCTATTTTCTATAAATCATAAGTCATTCTATCAATACTAATAAAATAGGTATACTGTCCCCATATTTCAGTGGGTTTCACCCACCGCTATTCACATTCATTTCCTTCGGGAATGCTTATGATCCATAAAATCAGATTCTTCATCAGAGTAGTAATAGCGCGCGCTTATGTGCGAGTTATCGGCGCACAACGGGAATTATCCTGGCTGGTAGGCGATACATTACTACCCTTTCTGGCAGTTTGCGCTTATGTTCTGGTTTATCGTGCAATGAAAGCACCACCGGAATATACAGGCTTTGTAGTACTCGGTGGTGTGATTATGACGTTCTGGACGCATATGCTCTGGATGATGGCGATGCAGTTGTTCTGGGAGAAGGAGATGGGGAATCTGGCACGCTACTTAATGTCGCCTCTGCCGCGTCCAGCGCTGTTGTTAGGTATGGCGCTGGGTGGAATAATAATGACCAGCTCAAGAGCGTTGATAATCTACCTTGCCAGTCGATATATTTTTGACATCAGGTTTTCGTTTAATGAGCCGTGGCTTTCTCTCTTGGTTTTTGTGGCTACACTCAGCGCTCTGTACGGGATGGGGATGGTACTTTGCTCGTTGTTTTTCATCGCCGGTAGAGGAATTAATTATGGTATGCAAGCAATGCACGAACCGATGTTCTTCCTCGGTGGGTTTTACTTCCCCCTGAAACAGTTGGGAATGTTTACCGCAATCGGAGCCGCCGCAATTATTCCAGTAGCGCTGGGGTTGGACGCACTAAGGCAGACTATGCTCGATTCCTATCAATTAGGTTTACTTTCACCGAAAGTGGAATTGAGTATATTATCGGTGATGGCAGTTGTATTCACGTGGGTGTCGGTTTTAACGATTCGCAGATTAGAGGACCTTGGCAGGAAAATGGGGAAGTTGACGCTTTCGGAAGGATAGGAAGCGGGAATTATTTTTACCGCGGAGATCGCAGAGGGAACAGAGTCGAAAATCATCAGCGGTGAGAAATATGGGGACAGTATACCTATTTTTCTATAGACCATCGGTTATTCGATGAATACTTATAAAAATAGGTATACTGTCCCCATATTTCTCTCTATTCAAACGATTCCTCATCTTTGGGGAAATCTCCTGCTCGAATATCATCTCCCCACTTGGTTACCGCATCACGAATATCACTTGCCAGTTTCAAATATCGTCTTACGAATTTAAAATTGAACTGGTCGGCAAGTCCAAACAGGTCGTAATTGACAAGTATCTGTCCATCGCAGTCGGGTCCCGCAGCAATGCCGATGGTTGGGATTTTCAGCCTTTTAGTAATATCTGCAGCGAGATCGCGCGGTATTTTTTCCAGCACAATAGCGAATGCTCCGGCGTCTTGAATCGCCTCTGCATCGCGGATGATAGCTTTTGCTTGTTGAGATTTCCTGCCTTGAATTTTGTAACCACCGTAAACGTTCACCATTTGCGGCTGCATCCCGATGTGTCCCATAACAGGTATGCCGATGTTGACCATTCTCCTGACCGTCTCCGCTAAAGCCTCGCCACCCTCAACCTTGACTGCATCAGCATTACCTTCTTTCAAGCATCTTCCGGCGTTTATCATCGCTTGTTCCGCAGATGCCTGATAGCTCATAAACGGCATATCTGCTACGAGGAGAGCGCGCTGAATTCCATTAGCGCAGGCGCGCGAGTGATATATAATGTCTTCGATAGTCACTGGGATAGTGTTTTTATGACCTTGAATAACCATACCGAGTGAATCACCGACCAGAATAATATCTATTCCGGCTTCGTCTTCAAGTCGAGCAAAGGTAGCATCGTAAGCAGTTAAAGCGACGATCTTTTCACCGTGCCGCTTCATTGCTTTTATTTTATTTACCGTGATAGGCTCTTTCTTTGATGTCATGTTTATCTCTATTTTACCGCAGAGAGCGCAGAGGGCACAGGGTATTCCTATTGCTTGTGTCTTCTGCGCACTCCAAAGTAATGATTCTGTTAAAAAAGTCAATTATTACAGAATTTCCTTCCCATTTTGTCATTCCCGCGAAGGCGGGAATCCAGTTTGATGAGCTTTAAATACTTGAAATCTCTGGATTTCCGCCTTCGCGGGAATGACAAAATGGGAAGTTTGAAATATGGGGACAGTATACCTGTTTTTCTATAGATTATCAGTTATTCTAAAAGCACGTATAAAATAGGTATACTGTCCCCATATTTCGACCTACCGAAGCAGGACTAACCTCTGCATTAGTACTTCGTTTGTTGTTATTAACCGGCAGATGTATAATCCGGATGATACTTTTTGACCTTTTTGGTTGATTCCGTTCCACTGATAGGAATATCTTCCAGCAGACAAATCTCCGCTTTCGAGTGTTACAACCTGCCTCCCTAACGGATCGTATATGGATAATACTGCCTTTGTTGCCACAGGGAGGGCGAAGTTGATGGTTATTACCTCGTTAAACGGATTGGGATAGATTGGTCCGAGGGATAGTTCAATCGGTAATATATCTACTATATCCCTGATTGCTAAGAGCGGCGGCACAATCAGATTAAAACGCTCGTTTGATGA
Organism: Candidatus Hatepunaea meridiana; assembly: GCA_030765125.1. Lineage (GTDB taxonomy): Bacteria > Electryoneota > AABM5-125-24 > Hatepunaeales > Hatepunaeaceae > Hatepunaea > Hatepunaea meridiana. Next base: position 13,298 of record JAVCDD010000244.1, on the reverse strand, counting down.
GGTTGAATCAATGCCGTCATAAGCCCAGACCGTCCAGGTGAATTCCTGGTATTGATTTTCGTCTGTAATCTGTTCACGCTCAACGTAGTATGTCGTATCTTCAATACCCCTGAACCATAATACATTGTTTCTGCTAAGCTCCAATTGCAGGCTATAGGTTATGGTCGAGTCTTCAACCTCGTCAATCGAAGTCTCCCATCTGAATCCTACTAATTGACGTGACCAAACGGTATCGCTATTTGCTGGAGAAAGCAAATTGAAAGGCGTCGGCAGATCGTTAATTGCATTTACCATTACGTGGATGGTGTCGTTTACACTAATCTCACCGTCGGAAGCGGTTATTATTAGATCGGTTTCACCATTCCAGTTTCCCCATGGCTGGAGATAGAGATTGCTCTCGTCGTCTATACGTGAGACTATGCCTTCAACAGCCTGTACTTCATAGAGCAGGTTTCCACCATCAGGATCAGTGAAGTGGTCGTTCAGAATTGTAATTTGGTGTTCATCATCGTCCTCGTCGAATTCAATGTCTCCGATTCTTTCCCTTAATCCCGGAGGACGATTCAGGTTAATGACGTTGATTCTTAATGCAATTGCGTCGATTCCTCCTCCACTATCCATAACCATAATTATAAGCACATATCTGTTACCGTCGTCATAACCGGTTTGCCAGGTGAATGAGGCAGTTCCATCACCGTTGTCGGTGAATTGTGCGCCTCTGTCGAGTACACTTTCATCGTCGAGGAGAGTGAAGCTTAACTCATTCGGATTATCTTCAATGTCTTCAGCGATGAGTTGGAATTGAACGAGTTCGGTCTCATTGAACTGGACGACATCCGGCGCATCGACTATACGCGGTGGATCGTTTACAGGTCTGACCTCGACGTTGAATGATATTTCAGATATTAAATCCCGTTTTGGGTGGGGGTGTCGGACAGGAGTTGTCCAACCTACCGGTTTGTATATCCCTGACAGGTCCCAAATCTCTTCCATCGTTCGGATCATCCTCAGCAAAAACCGTAACCACAGCCGATCCGGACCAATTTTCAGCTACGCTCAACCACAGGCGGTTGAAGTCGCCAATTTCAACGATCAGATTATCCTCGTCGCTCTCAGCCTGGAATTCTAATTCTGCTCCTTCAGGATCACGGAACACGACGCTGAGATCAGCTACTAAAAACGGCTCAAAGTCTTCATTTAATCGCTGATCGGCAATCTCATCCCTGACTTCCGGTGGGCGGTTATTGCCTATGAGAGCGCGTAATGGAATCCTGACCTCACCATTATGCGGGTCATTAGAAATAATCGACATTATCGCTTCATAAACACCATTTTCCTCACCATTGAAAGAAAGCGTTATCTCATAGCTATCTTCAGGACCGACGACAAACTGCGATGGATCGGCTGAAAAGAAGTTACCGGGAATAGTTATTTGGTCAACCTCAAGGTCTTGAGCGCCCTCGTTTCTTACTTCAAAATTTATAATAAACGGATTGTCCGGATCGTAAAAGCCGAAATCTATCAGATCGGGGTAACCATATTCTTCGGACCATTCGACCTCGATTCGGGGAACGCCTGTGACATGCACAAGTAGTGATACAGCTAAATCAGGAGTTATTGGATCATTCGACAGAAAGTGTATTTCTGCTTCATACTCACCATCCGGCTCATCGGTGAAATCGAGAATAACGGTAATTCTTGAACTATGATCTGGTTCGATTTCACCTTCATAAGGATTAAATTGAATCCAGTTCAAATCTACACCTTCCGGTTCTGATATAATTTCAAGCTCGACCTCGAAAACAAGATCCCATCCACCCAGATTAGATACATTGATATGATATTCCCAAACACCTCCGCCATCCAAATCAAGTTCAAATTCCTCAGGATCAACATCAATAATTGGTGGTTCACCGACAATAGCGTGTATAGGAATCAGGATTTCTTCATTATCCGGATCGTTAGAAAGAATGTACAGTGAAGCTTCATAGACACCATCCTCCTCAGCTTCGAAAGTAAGAGTTAACTCTGAGCTTTCATCGGGTTCTAATAATAAATCTTCCGGTTCAACTGAAAAGTGATCGCCTTCAATGCTTATTTCTTCAATATCAAGGTCAATAAAACCAGCATTTCTTACATCAATAGTTATATCAAACGGATCTTCCGGATCGTAGAAGCCGAAATCTATCAGATCGGGATAACCGTATTCTTCTGACCATTCGATCTCTATATGTGGAGCGCCGGTGACATGCAAGGTAATTGACACCGGTAGATCGGGGGTTTCGGGATCATTAGACAGGAAGTGCAATTCTGCTTCATAGTCTCCTTGCGGCGCGCCGGTGGCATCAAGAACAACGATAAACTCTAAATCAGCGTCCGGTTCGACTTCTCCATCGCCAGCGGCTCGAACCCAATTCAAATCCTCTGCACCTTCAGGAACGGATGTTATATCTATTTCAATCTCAAACACAAGCCTCCTTCCACCTTCATTGATTACATTAAGGATAAATTCCTCAGTATCCCCTGTAAGTAGGTCAGCTTCAATCTCCTGCGGATCCACAATAATTACTGGAGGATCTCCCTGCTCTTGTTCAAAGTAAAACCGTCCCATATCCGCTCTCGTTCCATCGGGGTCTTCAGGTGAATCGGGATCGCCAGTGTCTATGCAAGGGCTGTCTTCGGTCAGGTGGAAGTCGCCGTCGTCCGGGCTTACAAAGAGTGGATCGTCTTCGATCATCCCCTCGCCCCAGTTGATATCTCCCCTGTTTGAATTTACTATATGATCGCGACCACCCTGAACGTCTGAATAGGAAATGTTTAACGTCGGGCGGGCGCCGAATTGATGGAAGCCAATCTCATTATCCTCGCCATGCCAGAAGATCGAGTTGACAATTGTTAGTTCGGAGCCTGAGAAAACAAAGACAGCGTCACCGATGTTGCCAGCATCGTTATGGGAGAATGTGCAATTGACAATATTAGGTGAACCTCCCTCGTGGCAAGTAAAACCTGCACCGAAGGCGGATGTATTTCCTGCAATAAGACAGTGGTCTATGGTGGGACTGGCATTTTCCAGGCAGTAAATCCCGGCGCCGAAATCTTCTTCATTTGCGTTATCGACTATATTACAATAGCTTATAGTTGGTCTGCAGCCACCTTCGAGGTGGATTCCACGATAACCGTTACTAATTGTAAAACCGATTAACTCAGCGTCGGTCTCACCGTGATTAAATGTAACAACCGCATTTTCTTCATCTCCGAAAATAGTAGTTTCGGAGATAATATCTTCGTCATTATCGAAGAGGAAATTGCTTGCAACGATAATGTCCCTGCCATTAAAGTTGATGTATTCCTGATATTCATCTTCGCTGACCAGGACAGTATCCCCATCAATGGAGGCTTCAATGGCTGCCTGGATTGTTTCATAGTCGTCGGGAACGTTTATTATCATCGGATCTCTATCCGGGTCATACTCAAGACGCAACAGTCCATATCCGAAGAGGTTGTCCTGTCCCTCGTCACCGATGTCCTCCGCATTAGTCGTTAAATATTCCCAGAGGTCTTCGTTAACCATATCCAGATCCGAGCAGAGTATTAACGCTGCAGCGCCTGCAACGTGAGGGCAGGCGGCGGACGTTCCGTAGAAATCGTCATTGTTGTATACCCAAGAGGTTACGGCGTCCATACCGCTGATTTCCGGTTTGAGGCGACCGTCGTTGGTGGGACCGCGGGAACTGAAACTCTCCAACTGGGGGTCTTCGTCACCCCAGAGCTGGTGGTTTATAGCGCCGACTGCGAAGTTGTGTTCAGCCACGGCGGGGATACCAAGGCTGCTGGAAAGTGTTCGATATCCCAGATCGTGGGAGGTAAAGATGGTGAAGTCAATTCCGTCATGACCGCCATTACTGAAAACTCCGATGCCATAAGCGCCGTCCGCTTCAGCCTGATAAGAGAAGTATTCAAATGGCGTGTCATCACCATTCTGTGTATTTTCCGATTCTGCAACGGTTTCCCATTCCTCGTCATCTTCATTCCAATAGAACAGATACAAATTAAAGTCCTCACCGGATTCAGGAAAATCGTCCCAGGACATCGAAACCCATATCCGTGTTCCTTCTTCAAGGTTCCTAAAACTATCCGGATTGGGTCCGAAATGATTTACCCAGTCGTCATCGGAAAAGTGGTGAAAGTCATTTGAATCATTATCCTGGTCGTCAAATTCAGCGCGGTAGTGGGTTTCAGCGTGGTTGCCTGCTGAATTTACATACATGATCCCGCTTTCAAAGGCTTCGTTGACCTTTTCGGAAAGTGGATCGGTTCCCTCGAAATAGTCATAAAGTGCATAGGGCCAACCCAACGACATACTGATAATGTCGACTTCCTCTTCAATCAGGTAATCAATGGCTTCCTCGAGGTCTGCGTCAGTGTATACTTTGGTCAAATAAAATTCCGCATCAGGGACGAGATCATAAACAATTTCAGCGCAAGCTGAGCCGTGAACGCTGCCTTCTTCAAAATCTACATCCGTGAAATTCTCTATTTCAGCTTCTTCCGGCAATTCACCCGCTTCAACGGCTTCATTATGTCTGTTGAAACCGAGGTCGACGATTGCAATAGTAACGCCTTCACCGGTAATATCGCCATTATGAAAATCATCAGCGCCCATGAGGGCAACGCCTTCGCTGGTGACGTCGCTGATAGCCGGCAGCGGTCTATGGATCAGCGATACGATTTCCAGCTTTTCAGCTAATTCTACGAGCCGGTTGACAGGTGACCATACGCAGATGAAGTGTGTTGACTTACTCTCAACCTCAATGTTCAGTTTGCGTAATTCGGCGAGGTCAATTTCATCAGTCAGATGACCTCTGCACAATGTAAGCTCGACTAATACACGATCATCCTTATATGAGAAGTCGTGGATACGAGCGTAATCCCGGGTATCCTTAATCTGTTGTGAATTATAAAGACGTACAAGCTTTGAGAGGGCTGATTCCAACTTGGGATAAGAAGGTTTAGGGTTGGCAGGCAGAGTTAGGGCTGACTTTGAATTACTATTCGGAGGCAATGGCATGATTTGAGCATTGCCTGTCAAATGGTTATTTTCGGCTAAGAGAGGTTCCGCATGAGAGATAAGCAGAATGCCGGTCAGGAATATCAGGGAAAGGTAAATTCTTGTTTTCATCGGTCTTCCTGTAATGATTTAAAGAATGACGCTTAATATAGTAAGATACGACCTTTTTTCAATGAAATCAATTGAAAAATGATGTGATGTTGTAATGATGTGATGTTGTGATTTCTTAATTCCTAATCAGGATAAACAAGAAATACTAACAAGGATACTCAGGATAAACAGGATATTTTTAATCATTCCCAAAGGAACTGAATGTGAATAGCTGTGGGTGAAACCCACCGAATTAAATTGCAAATCATCAACGGGAAATATGGGGACAGTATACCTATTTTTCTATAAACTATCGGTCATTCTAAAAACACTTATAAAAATAGGTATACTGTCCCATATTTCAACAATCCCTTCGGGGTTGGTTGGTTAGGTTTTGTTTACACCTTCCACCGGTTTACACCGGTGGCTATTCATATTCAACCCCTTCGGGGTTTTTAATGTTAGTAAGTGTTACTTTACCAACACTAACTTGCTTTCAATTGGCACCATGCCTTCGGGGTTTTTAATGTCAGCAGGTGTTACTTTACCAACACCAACTTGCTTTCAATCGGCGCCCTGCCTGGAATAGACAATCGAGCGAAATACATCCCGGATGGATGACTATTTGCATTCCAGTTGACGAAGTAACTCCCAGCCAATGCTTTAGTATTTCCTAATGCAGTTATTTGCCTGCCAAAGACGTCCACGATTGTCAGGCGGTAATCGGTTCTAATGGGCAGGTTGAAGTTGATACTTACTACTCCATTGAACGGATTTGGGTAAGTCGGTTCGAGTGCGAATGCCTCAGTAACCGGATCGATGTTGGGAAATACCGAAGACTCACCAATGAACCACCCATACAGGTGTGAGAGCACGTAACTCATAATGTTTTGTTCAATGTCACTATCAATGGCTTCCAATGCAAAACCAAGATAGATCGTTCGTGAACCGGTTTGCTGATCCGTCCTGTAGACACCTGCGATACCGATACCTTCGTTCCTGGAAATATACTCGACTACCTCACCACCGCCATCTATCGCGATCATAGATGAGGGAGATTCGCTATCGAATAATTCGTTACCGAGAGACAATACTATGTTACTGCCAAGTGGACTGCCATTTTCTATCCCTCTTACGGTGTCAGATCTGATTATATCCGCTTGATGGAGAGCGCTGAAGTAATTTTGTAACAACTCACTATTCAGGTGGTCATCTCCGATGTACTCACCTATCAGCAGAACGTTAGCTCCCTGTTCAATAGCATTACTCAACTCCCAGCGGTCGAGGTTATCAAGCGGTGCCTGGTCATTACCCGTTATCCAGATTACCATTTCGTAATCGCTGATCATATCTTCTGCCGGTGGTTCCTCCCTCTCAGCTACGTCCCAGCGCGCCCAGCCCATTTCGCTGTTATCGAGCGCATCGAAATATATATCTTCAACATCAGCGCCTCCGTCGTCATCCACGATAAAGATATGGGGATGACCGATGATCATCTCGAATGTCTTTGCGTCCTGAATATCAGCGGCTTCCGATTCAACCGAGACCGTTAACCAGGTGGTGTGCGGCTCAACATCTCCACTGATCTCAACAATGAACGGTTCGTCATTATTAATGAAGCTGTCTCCGGCATCCAGTTCGTCTATCTCGAAAGAACCAGTCTGGATGTTGACGTCATCATCTTCAGATTCTAACGTAACAACGATGTCTTCAATCATTTCACCGTTTTCCGGAATAGACACTGTTATGGCAAGTTGAACGGTTTCACCCGGATCCATTTTACCGTTGTCATTATCATCGGAAATGATCTCCAGATCACCGATATCGAGTGAGTGCATTGGACCAAGTAACAGCGATTGATAGGCGTTGACTCGACCGGCGCCGAGCTTGCCGCGATAGTCCTGATTTTCATCGTCAATATCATCCGCACCCTCAAATAACAGGTTGCGGATCTCGTCGACTGACAGGTCAGGATACGTTGCGCGGAGTAATACTGCTACACCTGCCACCAATGGAGTAGCCATTGATGTACCGCTGGCTACGTAGTAGTCGTTATTAATATAGGTACTTAGTATTTCGTGTCCCGGAGCGGAAATATCCACCCAGTCGCCATAATTGGAGCCTTCTTCTCTGCTTCCCCACTTATGATCGTCCTGGTCGGTACCAGCAACTGCTATCACGTTGTCATAAGCCGCAGGATATACGCGTTGTTCCGGTCGAAGCATTTGATTTCTGGGGTCTAAATTCCCCGCAGCAGCTACGACCAGCGCATCGTGATCGTGAGCATAGTCCACGGCGTCGTGCAGCACTTCAATATCCATAGGCGGTCCCCATGAGCAACTGATTACTTTAGCGCCAACCGTTGCTGCATATTCGACAGACTCTGCGTAATCCTCCGCTTCATGTCCCCCTCGTCCTCCAGCTTTAACGGGAAGGATTCCGCAACTATAACCGATGCTGGCGATGCCGACTCTGTTGTTTGTTACTGCGGATGCTATACCGGCGCAGTGGCTGCCGTGTCCGGCATATTGTCCTTGATCACCTTCATCTTCCGGATCGTTGTCATCTTCATCGAAGTCCCAGCCGTGGAAATCATCCACGTACCCGTTATCGTCATCGTCTCGGTTATTGCGTTCGTTATCGTCGACAATACCGTTATGATTCAAATCCTCGCCCGGGTTGATCCAGAGGTTATCTTCGAGGTCCTCGTGATCCATATCAATTCCCAAATCCGAAATAGCGACAGCAACGGTTCTGTCTCCTGTAGCGATATCGTGAGCGCTGCTGGCTTCGATCAGTTCCATCGCATACTGTTCGTCAAAGTCCGGATCGTTGTAATCCATATAGACAGGCACGAGATACCACGGTTCGGCGTACTCGATACCCTTCAATTTCGACAAACCGGCAACGACTTTCTTGACGGATAACTTATCGGGGAAATAGAGATTATAGATACGGGTCAGGTCTGTACCTCCCGGCTTGGGAGGATGACAATGCGGGAATTTCCTTTCAACCCTAGTGGCATTTATTTTATCCATAAAAAGGTCTATGTGGGAAACCCCAAAGCGATAAGCGCCATCAACGGGAAGATCAACCTTGTATTCGGAAGTAACCTTGAAAACAACTACTCCTTGTACAATGTTGAGTTCGGTGTTCTGGTCACCTGCTGATGCTGATGTGCATAGAAAGATGCAGGTGAGAAAAAGTAAAGTTAGACGATTGGAATTCATAAGAACCTCTTGATAATGAATTGTGCCGAATATTACGTTCCCACCGGATAACTCCCGAAGGTTCGGGATTGAAACCCGGCAGATGCGCAGTATTAACTGTTAAACGGTTGGAATAATATTAATCCCTTCTTACTCACACCCAATGAATGAACTTCACAAAAAATAGCAAGATAAATATCAATACGCAAGCAAGAGTGGAAAAAAGATGGCTATGAGGAAAAAAGTGATAAAAAGGAAGATTCAGCCATGAGGTAAGATATGATGTTTGGGTCACGTGGATTGGTAGCATTTCCGGTCTTGTTTGGATTTTTTGATTTGTTGAAAATGACAGGGAAGGGATGAATAAGACAGGATCGGTATTCACGAGGTTCTCACGTAACCCGGCTTCGGAGAAGCCGGGCTACAGGACTGATACCGTGGTTTTAAGGGTTCTATTTGTAGGAGATCTCTTGTTGCGAAGGATATCCTATATGTTGCTTTGTTTTATTGAAAAACATTGGTTGCGTGGTATTTAACCCTATTAATGCTTGCCTTTCTTCTTTATTGATTACATATTGTGAGGAACTAACAATGCCACACTTATACTGCGCTACTTACACGCATAGCATACTGATTACCCATAACAATTCGAGAAATCAATTGGAGGAATAATAGTCATGCGAAACACAATTCTTTTAATCGCAATCATCTGCATCGTTCTGACAGCGAGTGCAGACCTTTTCGCCCAAGATCGTGAAAACGTCGAACAAGTCGGAAGGATTTTCAATCAATGGTTTTCTGCCGAAGATGTTGTCGTTGTAGAGGATTTGGCTTATGTTGCAGTTGGGTTTTCCGGTCTGCAAATTGTTGATGTGTCGGATCCGGAAAACCCTGAGATTGTGGGCTATTGGGATGACAATCCTGGGAATGCATTAGGTATCAGCGTTTCCGGTGATTATGCGTACATAGCTGATGCTGATAGCGGTTTGCAGATTGTGGACATCAGTGACCCGCAAAACCCTAATAGGGTTGGATTCTACGATACACCGGGTAAAGCCTTTGATGTCACCGTTTCCGGTGATTATGCATACGTAGCAGATGGTGATAGCGGTTTGCAGATTGTGAACATCAGTAACCCGGAAAACCCAAATTGGATTGATGAATGCGATACACCGGGGGAGGCTCTAAGTATCGCTGTTTCCGGTGATAATGCATACATAGCTGACTATCACAGAGGTTTGCAGATTGTGAACATCAGTGATCCGGAAAATACGAATAGGGTTGGAGAATACGTTGCGCTTGGTTTTGCCTATGATGTCACCGTTTCCGGTGATTATGCGTATGTGGCTGGCGGGGGGGGTGGTTTGCAGATAGTGGACATCAGTGACCCGGTAAATCCGAATGGGGTTGGAGAATTCTATTACGGTGGAGAGCTTGCTTTTGGTGTAACTGTTTCCGGTGATTATGCTTACATAGCGTACAGTGATAGAGGTTTAATTGTCATCAACATTGCCAATCCTGAAAATCTGGTGGAAGTTGGACGCCTTGATACACTGGTATATGCAGAAGGTGTCACAGTTTTCGGTGATTATGCGTATGTAACGGAAGGCAGAGATGTACTAAATGGCAGTGATCGCGGTTTGCAAATTGTGAATATTAGTGATCCGGAAAACCCGTATAGGGTTGGATACGTCGATGCGCCGGGATCTGCTTTTGGTATCACCGTTTCCGGTGATTATGCATACATAGCTGATCATAATAGTGGTTTGCAGATTGTGAATATATCTCACCCGGAAAATCCGAATAGTGTTGGATACCACGATACGCCTGGGAAAGCCTTTGATGTTACCGTTTCCGGTGATTATGCGTACATAGCGGACGGTGACAGTGGTTTGCAAATTGTGAATATCAGAGACCCGGAAAACATGAATAGGGTTGGAGAATACGATACACCGGGATATGCTAATCATATCACCGTTTCTGGTGATTATGCGTACGTAGCTGCAGGTGATCTTTTACAGATAGTGAATATCAGTGATCCGGAAAATATGAATAGCGTTGGAGAATGCAATTTTTCACCGGGGAGGCCTTGGGATATAACCGTTTCCGGTGATTATGCATTCATAGCAGCAGGTCATAGAGGTCTGCATATTGTGAACATCCGTGATCCGGAAAACCCGTATTGGGTTGCACTCCACGATACGCCGGGTGATGTTATTGGTGTCACCGTTTCTGGTGATTATGCTTACTTAGCGGACGCTTATAGCGGACTACAGATTGTGAACATCAGTGATCCGGAAAATACGAATGTGGTGGGATACTACAATACTCCAGGGTATGCTATAAGTGTTGCATTGTCGGATGATGGCTTGATCTTTGTAGCTGATCATACAAATGTGGGGATTTACCGTTTTACCGATCCTGACAAAGTGGATGATTCTTTCATCCTTCATCCTTTATCCCACCTATCCCAATCCGTTCAATTCAACCACGACAATCAAGTATGGGCTCGGTAAACCGGCCCCTACGCGGATGGCTCTCTATGATCTGTCAGGAAAGGAAGTGAGGAGGCTGTTTGAAGGTTACAGGTGCGCGGGATTTCATTTTGTAAACATGAAGGCGGGTGATCTTTCATCGGGATTATATTTCGTGCGATTGCAAGCATTCGATCAGGTGTTTACGCAGAAGGTGATGTTGATTCGATAGTTACGGTTATATTTGAGTGATTTGTTGAAAGTGACAGGGAAGGATTAATAAGAAAGGATCGGTATTTATGAAGTTTTCACGTAACCCGGCTTTGGAGAGCCGGATTACGTAACTACGAAACTGCTACTTTGAAGTAACCTTTATAGTTCTATTTTGTGACAATAATCCTCTCCGATAAAATCCGATTATCTGCTTTCAATCTTAACAAATAACAACCTGACGGCAGATTGCAGGCGTTAAAAGGCACATCGTAAAATCCTGCCTCCCGGTATCCTTCTGTAATTGTTAATAATTCTCTTCCGACTTGATCGAAAAGTGATATTTCCATCAGCGTTCTTCCGGGAAGGAAGAATTGTATTTTCGTCTGAGAATTAAACGGGTTCGGATATACCCGGGTTATTGAGAAATCCAGTGGCGTCATAACTATATTCTTTTCATGGATTGAACGCCCATCAAAGAAATCATCATCAACGCGCTGGCAGTAGAGGTTATAATTCTCTTCCATGTCATTTTCAGATCTGTCATCGGGATTGTATTTCGTGAGGCTGGAGGTTTCAGATCAGTTGTTCACACAGAAGATAATGCTAATTAAATAAAGGAGGGTAGCGTGCGCAGTGTTTAAAACATCGTCACATCGATTTTTGTGGTGTTGGGGGTTGACTATTGGTAAAATTTGTTGTATATTGCCAACGCACTGTATGTAAAACAGCGTCACATCGTCACAGAGGGGGTGCAAGGCCTTTGTGGGTGGGGCATAGAGGGTGTGACGATAATGTGACGGAAGGTGACGTAGTGTTGGAGTGTCGGGGTGTCGTAGTATCGGCAACTTGTATGGTTATGGTGTTATTGTAACGGATATTCAGGGGGAGCGATAGAGTGAAACAGATTGATTTCCCCGGTTTCGAGGAAACCGGGCTACGTAGCTACTGTTTCAGGCTTAATATAACGGGAAATTTTCTTCAATAAAAAACGTGAAATATCGAAGCAGATCTATTGACATTATTGAAAAAGGGTCTTATATTAGTTAAGGTTACCTTTACAGATTCCACTTGTTTCATCAACCCCGTCATTCTTCAGTTTTACTTTGCAGTCGTACAGATGATATGAAAATATCAAAACCTTTTATGGTAGAAGAACCGAAAAAAGGAGATCCAGATGATTTGCAATCGTTTTATTCAATTCTTAACCTTAAATCTAATTCTTTGTATTTGCACACCTTCGCTTGGTGACATAATTCATGTTCCCGATGATTACGAAACTATCCAGGAAGCCATTGAGAATGCTAGTGATGGCGATACTGTCTTAGTAAGCCCGGGTACTTATCCAGAGGGAGGAAGATTTAACTATGAGCCTGAGCTATACATTATTGGTAGTTCTGATCCTGAACAACCAACCATCATAGACTTGGAAGGGAGAGACCGAAATGGATTTGCTGTACAATATGCCACCGGACACATTGAAAATTTCCTTATTAGGGATAGCGAGGGAGCCGGAATTTATTTTGCACGAAACTCTGGCAGCGTGAAGAATTGTATTTTTAAAGACTTGAATAGCGGTATAGTGGGTACAGATATAAATGATGTGGTAATTGAGAATTGTGTATTCGATAGCTGTGAGTGGACAGTGCGTATTCGAATGCGGGGTGGACCGACTATTATTCGAGGGAGTTTATTTGCTAACTGTACGATTGGAATCGATATCGGTTTGCCACAACCTGCTTTCATCGAAAACAACACATTTATTAATACACGTATCGCAATTGTAACCAGCACGTATGGAGGCTTATACCGGATTACAAACAATATCATCACAGGCAGTCGATTAGCCGTTTCTTTTCTTCACGAACCTGAAGATGGGTCTATTGACGAAGTTGTTGCACGACATTTGAACATTTCCTATAACTGTCTGTGGAATAATGAAGTAAACTATAGCGCGGATCTTGGTGATAGAGGAGGCGCATTTAATCCTACCCCTGGCACGGGAATGCTTTATGAAAACCCTTTGTTTGCAGATCCTGAAGAAGACGATTTCCATCTTCAGGAGGATTCTCCCTGTATTAACGCTGGTGATCCGGAATCAGATATTGACCCGGATGGTACCTGTGCTGATATAGGTGCGTTTTACTTCCATCTGTATCCTGATATTTCAGTTGAACCAGAGGCTTTAGAATTTACTGACCTACAGATTGGGACAGTTGACAGCTCTTTAGTGTCTATTCAAAACAT
>JAVCDD010000353.1 GCA_030765125.1 Candidatus Hatepunaea meridiana | reverse complement strand
CGGTCAGACACTAAGTATCAATATTGGTTTTTATAATTGTTTGAAACATTAAAAGTTCCGCGTAGTGGCCGATTTATCGAGCCCTTTTGCATAAGTAGAAGGGGCTCGATAAATCGGCCCCTACGCGGAATTCGCACTTAACAAAGTAATGTTACGTATTATATGAATATGATTCACACCATAGGTGCACTTCGTTCGCAGTAAATTCGCAGTAAAGAAGAATCTCTAATGAATTACGGGTTTTTGAAATTAACAAAGTATTAAAAACACTTGATTATTTTCATTTTTTTTATTAACTTACAATGTTGTAAGTTTTCAATTTTCAAGATTTGCCTTTTCTAAAAACTGCAAACTTAGTTTCATTTCTTTTAAGGAGGCTATAATGCGTTCTGCTGTTACATTTTTTGCCGTTGTTCTGCTTTTTTTGACCATCGGCGGGAACCTATCCGAGGCTCGTATCCGAAACGTGCCCAATGATTATGAAACCATCCAGGAGGCTATTAATGCGGCTGCTGAAGGAGATACAGTTCTCGTTCAACCGGAGACTTATGTTGAAAACATTAATTTCCTTGGGAAAAACATTGTTGTCGCAAGTCTCTACCTGACCACCAAAGATGATAATTTCATAACCAGGACCATAATTGACGGCGATGGTACCGATAAAACTGTGAGTTTCCGTAATGGCGAGGGAGCGGAAGCGGTTTTATGTGGTTTCACCATCCGTAATGGTTTCTCAACATGGGGTGGTGGTATCTATTGCGATGCCCGCGACAACCCGGTTTCTCCAACATTGGATCACTTGGTCATTCACGATAACGAAGCCAGTCGTTATGGCGGTGGTCTCTATGCTACTCAAGAAGCTAACCCTACCCTGATAAATGTAACCGTTGCTAATAATACTGCTGGAATCGGTCATGGTGGTATTGGTCTGTTCCAGAACTCCAGCGCTACGATTGTTAATTCCATATTCTGGGGTAATACTCCATTCGGAATGCCCGGTGGTCTTGAAATATCATACTCCGACATCGAGCGAGGTTACGGTGGTGAAAGCATTATAGACACGGATCCACTCTGGACTGACTCAGATAACGACGACTACACCCTCACCGACAGAAGCCCTTGCATTGACACCGGGGATCCAAACTCACCGGAAGACCGTGATGCTTCACGCGCTGACATGGGCGCTTACTTCTATAATCAGGGAAACGTGCGTATCTTTATTGTACCGGATGAATTTGATTCAATCAATGAAGCAATTGACGCAACTGAAGATGGTGATACGGTTCTGGTTCATCCTGGAACTTATACTGAAAATATTAGCTTTCTCGGTAAGGAAATCACTATTGGGAGTCTCTATCTTATTACCAACGATGCAGACTATATCCACGAAACAATTATTGATGGTGATAGTAACGGCAGCGTTGTAACATTTGATAATAACGAGACCGCAGGCTCCATATTGATAGGCTTTACATTACGCAACGGACAGGCAGCTCAAGGCGGTGGTATTTTGTGTTCAATGTCCAACCCAACATTGATAGCATTGGAAATTGAAAATAACATTGGACAATACGGCGGTGGAATCTATTTAGCAGAATCTGATGCACAACTAAGAAAAATTTCAATTATTCAGAACAACTCAAATCGTGACGGCAGTGGTATAAGCTGCTACAACTCCAATCCAACATTAACAAACTGCACTATAGCACGCAACAGTACCAGACGCGATGGCAGTGGAATTTATTATGATGAGGAAGCACATCCCATTCTAAACAGTTGCATTCTCTGGGGAAACGATCCTGAACAAATATACGGAGACGGTGAAATAGATGTAACATATTCTGATGTAGAGGGTGGCTGGGAAGGTAACGGCAACATTGACGCTAATCCACTGTTTGCAGATCCTGACGGCGGTGGTTTTCAACTCTCATGGGAAAACTGGAGAGATGAAGACGAGACAAAATCACCCTGTATAGACACCGGTGATCCCGATCTTGACAACGACCCCGAGAACACTCGTGCAGATATGGGAGCTTACTACTGGCATCAGGAACCTTATCGCGCCATTATAGTAGTTGATCCCCAGGCATTGGATTTGCAGATCAATACAGGCGAAAACGACATCCTTAATTTTAATATAGCTAACGAAGGCGATACACTCCTTATTTTTGAAACTGATGTTGATATAACACTTGAACCGGAGCAACTTCCAAGGCGCGACCGAAGAGGCGGTCCAGATGGAATAGAATACGAATGGCGTGACAATGATGAAGAAGACGGTCCTGATTATAACTGGATTGACGTCAGCAACCGCGAGGGGGTAATCGAAGTTCCCTTCACCGACGACAGCAACCGTGGACCGTACCAACTTGGCTTTGGCTTTAACTTTTACGGTGACGAATATAACACGGTAAGGATGTGTTCTAACGGCTGGGCTTCATTCACCAGTTCACGATCATATTTTGACTTCTCGCGCTGGGATGAACTGCCTGCAGAAAATAGTACCATTCCCGACCTATTAGCTGTAGCTATGACCGACTGGAATCCTACTATTGGTGGTGGAGAATACTACTTCTGGTCAGATGAAGAAACTGCGGTTATGACCTGGGAGAATATTCCTCATGCCAGTGGATTGGGTAGGTGGTCATTTCAGATAATCCTTTATTCAAACGGAATGATTAGATACCAGTACTCTGAAACAGGTTCACCGGATGGTGTACAATTAGTCGGTGTGCAGAATAACAGTAGAGAATACGGCTTTGAAATTATCAGAAACGAAGATGATTACATAGTGGATGGTCGTGCTATCGGCATATCGCGTATTTGGCCAGAGTGGATAAGCGTAGATCCAATCGAGGATGAAATTGATGTAGACGGCAACATCGATATGGACGTTATCATTCACGCTGAGGAACTGGTAGAGGGTGATTATGCTGCTGATATCCACTTAATCTCCAATGATCCTGAAAATCCCGATGTGATTGTTGCTGTTTCAGTTGAGGTTATAGGCATACCTTCTATCAATATTGTCTGGGATAATGAAATTGGTTATCCTGATATCGTTGACTGGAATTCCGCTTATGAAAACGTGCTCGTTCCATTTGAATATGACATAACACTGGATTTAATTAATGATGGAACAGCGAGCTTGCAGATTGACAGTATCAATGTTGATAACGAGTTATTTGTTGTTGAACAGGAACAGTATACAATATCCCCTAATGACACGGAAGAATTGACGATCACTTTTTCTTCAGAGGAAGAAAACCGGTTTGAAGCCATTATGACTGTCTATTCCAACGATCCTGAACGGCAAGAGTCTGAAATTAATCTGGTTGCGGAAGCTATTTTATTGGCGCCGGTCATAGAGGTTGTATGGTCAGAGGAAGCCGGTCATCCCGATCTGGTCGATTGGAATGCGGTCTACGATGAAGTTTACTCTACAGTATCTTACGATATTCCGATTACTATTCGTAACACTGGACGGCGCGATCTTGAAATAATCGAGATCGTACCCGGTCAGAACGTATTCAGCGCTAATGCAAATTCGTTCGTTCTACAACCAAACAACGAGCGAGAGGTAACTCTTACATTTGAAGCTGATAATCAAGGTGAATTTGCAACCAATATTACCATTCGCAACAATACCGAAGACAATCCTGATTATCTTGTATCCGTTCACGCAACAGCGTTAAACCCGCCTATTATCAATCTCGATCCAGAGTCTATTAGTGACAGTCTTTACATCGGCTGGACGACACACCACGACATAGAACTCGCAAATAACGGTGAAGCCCCTCTTGTATTTACTGTTGAATCCGAGATCATCTCAGATGAAGAGGAGCGCGATAATGCTTCACGCACATTGAGGAGTGTCGGAACTGATGCAAATCCTCGCCGTGACAATGCCGGTGACAGACTCGAAGACCTCGACTTCAACCATCCGGTTCCCGCCAATCAATATAAGAACGGCTGCTATGATCCGGACGACGAGTGGTTCTGGTTCCAGCAGTACAATGCTCCGTACCTGATGGCTGCCATAGATCCCACGAATGGTGAGGAAATGGTACGATTCAACACCGGACTTAACCCGATGGATCTGGCATACTACGACGGAGTGATCTATATAATGTATTTGTGGGTGCCCACGTTGAACCGCTATGATATAGAGGGTAACAACCTTGGTCAACTGGCGTTGCAGGGACACCGGGGCATCAACGGTATCGCCACCGACCAGAAAGAAGGATTGATCTACGCTGCCGAAGGTTCGGGCGCTCCTTACAACCTGAACGTGTTCACCACCGAAGGTGAAATGGTCGGTCAACTTGGCAACGTTGCCGCATTCACAAACAACCAGCTTTTCCGCTCGATTGAATTCGTGGCGCTGCACCCGGACGGCGAGCTGTGGGTTAACACCCGCGACCGCGCCTGGCAGATCGATATTGACACCGATAACTTTGAGTTCGTGGGCAATCAAGCGGTCGTTAACTTCGCGACGACGAGTAACAACGAGTATGCAGTAATCGCACATGATGGTGAAAACCTCTACGTGTCGTGTCACGCTAACCAGACGCTCTATGCTTACGACGACGGCGTAATCGAAGCATACTGGCTGACTTACGAACCTGAAGAAGGAAATATAGAAGGTGGTGGAGACCTGGAATTTATCATCACACTTGACGCTCGCGGAGCAGACGAAGGTTTCTATGAAGCGGATATTACCTTCCTCTCTAATGATCCTCATCATCCGGAAGTTGTTTTCAACGTTCGGCTCGTCATTTCCGAACCACCCAATCTGGTAATTGAATGGGACTCCGACTATGGTTTCCCTGGAGAGGTCAACTGGAACGACGCATATCCCGATCTGTATAACGATCTTTCTTATGATATTGAACTTACTTTCCTTAACTATGCTGATGATGCATTGCATATAGAAGGTATTGATTTTGAAGGTGATGGGAACGAGTTCTTTTCCGTAAACAGAGATGAATTCACCATAGATTCTCGCGAACAGACTACTGTTACAGTCACATTTGAAGTCGATGAATCAGGTACATACGAAGTTATTATGAATGTGCATTCTGATGCTGAGGATCTGGAAAATTATCCGGTAGAACTTATCGCTGAAACCCATACACCGCCTCAAATAACGTTGAATCCGGAAATCATTGAGGATGACTTGATAACTGGTGAAACAGCAGATCACAATTTAAATATTGCCAATGAAGGCGAATCCCCGTTAACATTTGAAATAGAACCGAATGTAATATCAGAACCAGGACGAGATAATCGAGTTCGCTCTCTACGCAGTATAAAGGGATCATCCTATGTCCGTCGTGACGACCCAGGTGATATCATTGATGAATTCACCTGGCAGCGTGCACCCGCCAACTGCTACAAGTCCGGCATAGCCTGGGATGCTGATAATGACTTGATGTGGCTCACCAATTACAACAATGGACAATGGATTGGATCTGTAGATCCAAACGACGATTACCGCGAGGTTGGAGCTTTTCAGACACAATATAACCTTATGAATGCCGCAGTAATTGATGGTATAATCTGGGCAATTCCCTGGGCAAGTGAATTCCTCGCCCGATATGATCGTGATGGCAACAACAAAGGCAACGTTGCGCTTTCCCCTCGTCCAACTGCAATGACATACAGTGCTGAAGAAGACGTCGTTATCACCATCACAGACCTTGGTAATCCAACCTGGGAGTTACACGTCTATGAAATAACAGGCGACAATCGCAACGAATTAAACGAGATCGCTCATTTCCCCTGGCGCGAGGGAGACCTTGCCGGTCGTAATAGCCGCTCTATCTGCTGGGTGGATGCTCACCCCGATGGGCAATTATGGATAAATTCCGGCAACCCGAACCGGTTAGCTTCGGTCTCTATCAACACCAACGATTGGGAAGTTGAAGAAGTTGTACAGGATTTTGATATAGATAATGTTAGCGACCAGTGGTGCGGTGTTGGTCATGATGGCGAGAATATCTGGCTTGGACCAATGCGTCATGACCACTATACCATTATTGATGATGGCATTGCTGAAATCTCCTGGATAATTGTAGAACCTGATAACGGCGAGATCAACGGTGAAAGGAACCTGGACGTCACTGTAACCTTAGACGCTGATGGTTTAATAGGTGGCAACTACGAAGGTGAGCTTATAATTACCAGCAACGACCTTAACACTCCTGAGATTCGTCTGCCTGTCAATATGAGTGTCGATGACGCTCCAGATATTTCAGTAGAATGGGATGATGATTTCGGTTACCCAGATGAAATCGACTGGAACTTAGCATTTGAGGGGCTCTATAGAGGTCAGGAATATGAATTTATCATCACTGTTATTAGCTCCGGAGTGACTGATCTTGAAGTTGCAAGTATTAGAATTGACGATGATGACTTCTCACCGAATTTAAACAGGCTTGATCTCGCTCCGGATGAGCAGAGTGATGTTGAACTGCTTTTCGAACCGGATGAAGCTCGTGAATATAACGTTACTTTAACCTTTGAGAGCAATTCCGAAGCCCACCCTGAACTACGTATACCCATTCATGCTCTGGTAGAAAATGCTCCCGCTATCGAAATTGATCCGCTTCGAATCGAAACGACTTTAATGTTAGGAGGTACCGAAGAAAGATCTATCACAGTTACAAACGAAGGGGATGCTATTCTTCGATTTGATACCGATTTGGACATCATAAGTGAACCGGAACGTGACAGTGATAGTCGAGTACTTCGTCGCACTAACCAGTTGCGTCAGGTGTTAACACCTGACGCAACTCCTGTCAATAGTCCTCGTCGAGATGATGTGATGGCAACCTACAGGTGGGCGCGTGCTGTTAACGGTTACAAGCACGCTTCCAATTTCGACACCGACAACGAATGGATGTGGGTAGGTACTTACAGTCCAAACTGGATCGCCGCAATATCATGGGACGGTGATTACGAGAACTTCACCGAGGAGATTGCCTATCAACCCCAGGGTCAAAACGTGATGGACGTTGCCTGGATGGACGGAGTTGTCTACAACATCGCCTGGTCGGGCTCCTTTGTTGGCAGGCATGACGCTGAGGGAGAAAACCTTGGTAACCTGGCAATGGGCTTCAATTCGGTTACAGCTTTAGCAGCTTCTCCCGAGAATGGTGTGCTTATCGCTATAGAAGGCGCCGGCGCCTGGGGGATGTATGTAGTCAGACCTACCGGCAATAATGTGGAAAGGGTCGCCACGATCAACTGGCGTCAGGGTCCTCTTGCTAACCAGTTCAGCCGCGGCATCTGCTGGGTTGACGAGCATCCCGACGGACAGCTCTGGATAAACATTCCGAACCGCCTTATGGAGGTCTCGATTGACACAGATGACTGGTCGTTTGTTGAAGTAGTCCAGAACACCGCCTGGAATAACGGCGGTGACCAGTGGAGCGACCCCGGTCATGACGGTGAAAACCTCTGGCTCGGCAACCGGCAGGTACAGGAGTTCCAGATAGTCGATGACGGTATCACAGAACTGTACTGGTTTATATATGATCCACAGGAAGGTGAACTCGGTCCAAATGAAAATATGAATATTAATGTCATTATTAATGCCACCGATCTTGTAATAGGTGATTATACCGCTGAACTCCATTTCGAAAGCAACGACCCATTCAATCCTAATGTAGTCGTAGATATAACGCTACATGTTGAGGATGCCCCTGACATTGGCGTCACCTGGGAATTCTCATCCGAAGAAGAACCGGATCTGGTCGATTGGAATTTGTATCATCAGGAAGTTTACTTCGGCTATGAATTCCGCGTTCCGCTAACCGTTCACAATGTTGGTGATGTAACCCTTACTGTTGAAGATATTTCTGCCGATAATATAAGATTCACTGCAACACCAACTGAATTTGACGTTCGCCCCGGTGAAGAACGGGATATTGAATTTATCTTTTCCGGACCACAACCTGGTGAATATGCAGGTAATATGACCATCACATCGAACGATCCGGACGAAACGGAATTCACACTCAGGCTTCACGCCCTCGCTTCAGCAGTACCGCGCATCAGAACAGATGCTGAAGATATTTCCGAAGAACTCGAAGTGGACTCCAGGCAGGAACAAACATTTAATATCGAGAACATCGGCGCTGAGGAACTTCGGTGGTGGTCGGAATTTGAGGTAATTGAAGAACCGCAACGCAATGCAAATGGTGGTCGCGACCACGGTCAATCCGCTTCATTTAATGGCAATACCCCAAGTGTTTCTGTCAACCACGGCGGGTTGACAGCGGGGATTGGACTCCCAAGTATTTCAGTCAACCGCGGTGGATTAGCAGCCCCACGCCGCGACGCTCTCGGTGATGAAATCACCAGTTTCACCTGGAACCGCAACGGTGATAACCGCCATAAAGCCGGCATCACTTGGGACAAAGACAACCAATGGATGTGGCTCACTTGCTATAACAACGATTACCTCGGCGCCATTGATCCGACAGATAACTACGATGAAGTAATCGCATGGGCGGTTACACCTCAACACCCAATGAGCGCAACCTACCTTAACGGCGTTATTTACGTTGTTACCTGGGGTGGCAGAGAGTTTCTCGGTCGCTGGGATGCAGACGGCAACAACCTCGGCAACCTCGATCTGGAAATCACTCCAACTGCACTGACCAGTACCGATGAATACCTTCTCATTATGAATAACACCGATGAGCTTGATATAACCATAATGACCCCAGACGGTGATGAAGTTGCAATGATTAACGATTATCGTCAAACTATTGCCAATGATGCTGAAATCCCCTTGGACGAAGTTATTTCGCGCAGTATCGAATGGATCAACCTGCATCCTGATGGGGAATTATGGATCAATACCATCGGGCATATTTGGCAGGTTTCAATTGATCACAACTGGGAATCGATTGAACTGGTACAGGATTTTGAATGGCTTGGCAACCAGGAATGGGACGGTATCGGACATGATGGCGAAAACCTATGGCTGGGTCCGTGGAATCAACCGGAATACTATATCGTTGATGACAGCATTGAAGAAAATCGCTGGGTAACAATCATACCCGCTCGCGGTATCCTTGATCCTGACGATGATCAGGACGTAACTCTGACTCTGAATGCTACCGATCAAATCGCCGGTAATTATGAAGCTGATCTGCATATTTTATCCAACGATCCCAATAATTCTGACATTGAAGTCAACGTTCGGTTATTAGTAAGAGGCGATCCTAACATTACCGTTGAGCCGGAAGCTATCGATTTCGACGAGGTTGAGCATGGAACAAGCAGCGTAATTGAACTGACTATTCGCAATGACGGCTATAGCGATCTCACAGTATCCGAAATTACCATCGAAGGTGAATTCTTCAGTATGGATTTTGATGATGAAGAGTTTGTAATAAGAGCTCGTAACGAAAGAATCATTCCGGTCGAATTCGCGCCTGCTGAAGACAGATTGGGTGATTTTGGGGGAACGATAACGATCACTTCTGATTCTCCCAATGAAAACGTTATTGAAGTAGACCTAACCGGAACCAGCATTCATATAGAACATCCACCTGAAGTGATCAGCGAGATCGAAGATCAGAACCTCGATGAGGACTTTGATCCATTTGTAGTCGCCGACCTTGACACCGTCTTTAATGACCGCAACGGAGACGTACTGTCCTATATTGCCGAGTGCGATGACGAAAACTTCACTGTTGAAATTGTTGACGAAACTCTCCTTCGACTTGACAGCGATCAGGATTGGCACGGTACCGTTGATATCAACGTTACAGCAGATGACCACACTGGTGATGGACGAGATGGTGGTTCAAGAAGTCTGCAAACTATACATAGCAGACAGGGAGCCGGCGCTACGATTCGGCGTGACTTAACCGGTGATCTGACGTTCAGCGTCACCGTAAATCCAGTTAACGATGCGCCTATAGTCGAAAATGCCATACCAGCTCAAGAGTTTAACGAGGACGAAGGTCCCTGGAATATTGTTGATCTGGATAACGTATTCAGTGACGTAGATGGAGATGATCTTGAGTTCCAGGTTGCTGGTCCTGGTGAAATTACTCTCGACCTCGATAGGGACAACCTGTTAACTTTAATAGCGCCGGAAAATTTCTTCGCTGACAATCTTATGGTAATTGTATCTGCAACCGATGGAGACGAAACGGGTGTCGATACATTCTATGTGACCATAATAGGTATTAACGATCCACCAGAAGTTCAGAACCCTGTTGTCAACCAGATTTTCGTTGAAGACACCGGTCCCTGGGAAATTATTGATCTTGATGAAGTCTTCTTCGACATAGACCGCGATGAACTAACATTCGAAGCTATTGCAGACGATCCTCTGGAAGCAATGATTGACGATGACAACTTGTTATCCCTTGACGCCCCCGAGAATTTCAACGGCGTAGACTTAGTTGTTACAATCACCGCCAACGACAACCAAGGCGGCAGAATGCCCATACGTCTGAACATCAACCCAGAAGATCCGGGTATGGATGATAATAATGGTCCCATCAGGAACATCCGATCTGTTGATTCTACTTCAAAATTCAAAATTCAAAATTCAAAATTCGATTTTTCTCCCCGTCGGGATGACTCCACCGATGACGAATTCGAGGTAGACGTCACCCCTGCTAACGACCCTCCCGTATGGGACGACGTGCCTGAAACTGCTGAAGCGGATGAGAATGAACTGATCCAATTCGATGTATCCGGATCCGATGTAGATGGTGATGACTTAACAATCCGCTACAGTTCCGACGACCTGCCTGACGAAGCTCGCTTTGCAGACAACCGCGACGGCAGCGGCAGGTTCACCTGGCAGACCGATTACTTTGATGCCGGTGATTACACTGCGACCTTCACGCTTTCAGACGGTCAGGAAGAAGTTGACGCCAATGTCGAAATTTCAGTATCCAACGTCAACCGAGAGCCGGACTGGACGGAGATGCACGACTCGCTTGAAGTAAACGAAAACGAACTTTTGGAATTTACCGTATCCGGTGAAGATCCCGACCTTGAAGACGTAACTATCACTTATCGCTCAGATGATATTCCAGATACAGCAGAGTTTGCATTCGACGGTGATCACACCGGTAGATTCAGTTGGGAAACCACTTACGATGATGAAGGTGATTATACCGCTACCTTTACACTTTCCGATGGTGATCTTACTATTGAGTCTGACGTCGCTATCAGAGTAATCGGCGTAAACCGCCCACCGGTATGGGATGAAGTACCGGATGACATCGCCGTCAACGAGGGCGTCCGGATCCAGTTCACCATCGAGGGCATCGATGCCGACGGTGATGATTTGACTATAGCTTATAACCAGGATGGTCTTCCCGATGAAGCTGATTTCACCGATAACCGCGACGGCACCGGTGACTTCGACTGGCAGACCGATAACGATGATGAAGGGAACTATACCGCCACCTTTACGCTTTCCGATGGACAGGATCAAGATGTAGCAGTGGTCAATATCTCAGTCGGCAACGTCAACCGTCCGCCGCACTGGGATGATGCTCCGGGTAACAGTGAAGTTGCTGAGGGCGCGCTGATCGAATTCAGCATTTCCGGCAGCGATCCCGATGGAGAAGACCTGACCATCACCCCCGACATCCCTGAAGGCGCTGAATTTGAGGAAACCGGCAACGGAACCGGTGATTTCACATGGCAAACCTTCCATGACGACGCCGGTGATTACACCTTAACCTTCACACTGTCAGACGATGTCCTGGAACGAGATGCGGTCATTCAGATTACAGTTAACCAGGACTATGTAATCGACGTACCGGATGAATATGAGACTATTCAGGCTGCCATCTACCGCGCCTCCGATGGGGATACGGTGCTTGTGCAACCCGATACTTATATTGAAAGAATCAATTTCATTGGCAAGGATATAGCCGTTATTGGTAACCCAGAGAATCCGAGCGAAGTTGTTATTGATGGGGATGAGAATGGCAGTGTGGTGACGTTTAATAGTGAAGAAAGTGAAAATGCAGTTTTAACAGGGTTTACAATCACTAATGGAACTGGAAGACGTCAAGATAATGAAAGAGGAGGTGGAATATATATCGACGGTTCTTCACCAACTTTAGCGCACCTAAACATTACTTATAACACAGCGCGTGTCGGTGGTGGTCTATTCATGCGATATTCCAATTCTAATATTAGTAATATTTTAGTCGCAAATAATGAATCACCAACCGCTGGTGGAATGGGGCTCTTCGGAAGCGATTTGGTGATCTCAGATGCGACAATTAGTTACAATAGTTCTACAAATGATGCAGGCGGTATGTACTTATCCGGTTCAGACCCATTATTAAGGAATGTTCTGATAAGTGGTAATTCAGGGCGAAATGCTGGAGGTTTACAGCTAAACGGTAGTTCACATCCAATACTCACAAATGTGACAATCGTAAATAATATGGGTAGGAGTGTATGGACAGGAGGTATATTTTTAGAAGAAATAGGTCCCGACATAGATTTGGTTAATACAATCGTACGAAACAATACCGTAAATGGTGAATCTCGAAATATTATGAATTACGGAGATAATGATCCGTTTTCAATAGAATATTGCAATATTGAAGGTGGTGAGGATGGAATAATCGGTAATGTCGATTGGGGTGAAGGCAACATCGACTTTGACCCCCTCTTCGCCGATCCAGACAACGACGACTACAACCTGACTTGGGAAAACTACCCCGAATATGACGATTCCCGTTCTCCCTGCATAGACACCGGTGATCCCGACTCGGATGACGATCCCGACGGCACCCGTGCTGATATGGGCGCTTACTACTTTGAGCACGAACCGGCAGCGGATATATCGGTTGAACCGGAAGCTGTTGATTTTGACGACCTTGCATTCAACAATACCGCTGATGAGATTGTAACCATCAGCAACGTCGGCTCCGATGACCTGACCATAACCAACATTGACATTGACGGTGAAGGCTTCGAGGTGCAGTTTGCCGGAGCGTTTGATCTTGCTCCGGGTGAGGATCATGAAGTAACCGTAACCTTCGAGCCGGACGCACCTGCCGACTTCGCGGCTGATCTAATTATCACCTCTAACGATCCCAATGAAAACGTAGTAACCGTTACTCTTACCGGAACCGGCATTAACGTCGGACCTGAAGTTGAGAACGGAATTGCCGACTTTGAGCGCCCGGAAGACTTCGATCCCTTCGTTCATGTCGACCTTAGCGATGTCTTCACCGACGCCAACGGAGATGAATTAGTATACTCTGCTGAAAGCGACAACGAGAACCTGATAGTAGAAATCATCAACGGCTCAGAATTACAGCTTTCAGTAGCAGACGACTGGAACGGTGATGCCGTAATCACCGTAACCGCCGACGACAACGACGGCGAACAGCGCGACCGCAGGCAAGCCCGCGCACTCCGGAGCACAAGACTCCAGACCGCAGGCAAGCCTGCTAACTCCGTTCCACTACTTCAACATTCATCATTTTCTTCCTCTCCTCGCCGTGATCTTACGGTTGACGATGAATTCACGATCACCGTCACTCCCGTCAACGATCCTCCCTACTGGATAAATCTGCCTGACGATCCGGACGGTGAAGAAACCGACCTGATCTCGTTCATTGTAACCGGCGCAGATATTGATGGAGACGATCTGACTATTATCGAAGCGGATATGCCCGAGGATGCAGTATTCACCGATTACGAGGACGGTACCGGCAACTTCAGATGGCGAACAGATTACGATGACGCCGGTGAATATCAAGTAACATTAACATTATCCGATGGCGAGTACGACGTCGAAACTGACGTGTGGATTACTATCGGCAACGTCAACCGTCCGCCTGTCCTCGAAATAATAGATAATAAGGGAGTCAACGAAGGTGAGGAACTGGCATTTACGCTTGAAGCAACCGATCCTGACGATGATAGTCTGACGTTCTCGGCTGAAAACCTTCCCGAGGGCGCAGAACTTAACGGTGCAGACTTCAGTTGGACGCCATTTCACAACCAGGCTGGGAGCTATGATGTTACTTTCATCGTAACCGATGACGGCGCGGGAAACCTGACCCATGAAGAAACCATAACCATTACGGTTGTCAACGTCAATCGTCCACCTGTTTTGTCCGGTATAGGCAGTCAAGAGGTGAATGAAAATGAGGAACTAACCTTCACCCTTGAAGCGACCGATCCGGATGATGACGGCTTTGTATTCTCTGCGGTTAATCTACCCGAAGGCGCAGAACTTGACAGCACTGATTTCAGTTGGACGCCTGGCTTTAATCAAGCGGGAGGTTATGATGTAACCTTTATTGTAACTGATGACGGCGAGGGTGAGTTAACCAATGATGAAACAATTACTATTACGGTTCTTAACGTCAATCGCGCTCCGGAATGGGATGAAGAGCTTGCTGACGTTCAAATTAACGAGAACGAACACCTTGCGCTTGAGATGAGCGGCAGCGATCCTGATGGCAGCGATGTATCATTCGACTTCAGTTCGGACGACCTGCCCGAAGACGTTGAATTCACCGATAACAATGACGGAACCGCTTCATTCGACTGGGATGTAACTTACAATGACGCCGGTGAATACACAGCCGTCTTTACTATATCGGATGATGAAATTGATATTGATATGGAAGTCGATATCATTGTAATCAACGTTAACCGCCCGCCTGTTGTGGCAAATGCGATAGACGATGTTACGATTGCAGAAGACCCCGATCCGAGGCGAGTTGAAATCGCTGACCTTAACGATGTATTCAGCGATCCCGATGATGACGAGTTAAGTTTCGATTTCCGTGGCGCACCGGACGGTCTTAATATGGGCATTGACGATGACAATATCCTGTACATCAACCCAAACGACCACTTCAACCTGCCGGACGGTGTTGAAATAATCATCACAGCTGATGACAATGAAGCTACCGTTGAGGTAAGCTTCACGCTGACAATCAACGCCATCAATGATGCCCCGGTTTGGGACGATGTGCCTGATGAGGTTACCGGCGACGAAGAAGAACTTATTGAATTCACCGTATCAGGCAGCGATGTGGACAGTGATAACTTACGCATTGCATACAGCTCTGAGGATCTACCTGATGTCGTTGAGTTTGAAGATTTAGGAGGCGGCGAAGGGAGCTTCACCTGGCAAACAACTTATGCAGATGCCGGTAATTACACCGCAACCTTCACCCTGTCTGACAGGGATACATCCGTAGACGCTGACGTAATAATCACGTTAAGCAACGTCAATCGTACACCCACATGGACAGTAGTTCCTGATTCAGTAGAGGTAAATGAAAACGAATTCCTGCAATTTACAGTAGAAGGCAACGATCCCGACGAGGAAGATGATCTTACAATCGAATGGAGTTCTGACGATCTCCCCGATAACGTTGAATTCATCGATATATCCAACGGAGTAGCCAGGCTTGCCTGGCAAACAACTTTTGATGATGAAGGTGATTACTCCGCAACCTTCGTTATTTCCGATGGTGAATTCAGTGATGAGACCGTGGTTGCAATCACAGTTATCGGCATAAATCGTTCCCCTGTATGGGTGGATGCACCTGAAGATCAACAAGCAGCGGAAAATAGCCTGTTGCTATTCACTATTTCCGGTGAAGACCCTGATGACGATGCCTTAATCCTCGCAATGGAATCAGAAGAACTGCCCGAAGCAGCCGGATTCACCGACAACGAAAACGGTACGGGCACATTCAGATGGCAGACGTCATTCAACGATGAGGGTAACTACTCAGCCACCTTCACCCTTTCCGATGGTGATTTATCAATCGAATCCCAGATCACCATATCGGTAGGCGATGTTAATCGTCCACCATTCTGGATAGACCCACCGGAAGAAGTTGAGACCACTGAGGATGAACACTTTGTGCTCCAAGTCGACGGTGAAGACCCTGATGGTGACAATCTGATCATTAATTATCGTTCCGATGACTTGCCGGAAGCGGCTGAATTCGAGGACGTTGGTGAAGGCACCGCTACTCTTACCTGGGATACCAATTTTGAGGATGCAGGTCAATACATAATAACCTTTATTTTATTTGATGACGAATTCGACATAGGAACCGACGTTACAATCACTGTCATCAATGTCAATCGTCCACCAGTAGTAGCTGAGGATATTGAAGATCAGGTTATTGACGAAGACCCCGATCCGAGGCTGGTGGCAATCGTTGATCTGGATGATGTGTTCAACGATCCGGATGGCGACGAGTTGCTGTTTGATTTCAGCGGCGCTCCCGATGAACTGAATATGGGCATTAACATCAATCACGTTCTCTACATCACGCCGGATGTTGATTATAACCTGGTGGATGGAGTCGAGATAACCGTTACTGCTGATGATAGCGATGGTGATCAGATGCCCGGTAGAGACATCCGTTATAATGCGGGTCCTGTTCGGAGGCTGCGTTCAATTTCAACATCCAATTTTGCAGGCGGGGACGCCTACGCTACCCCGAGGCGTGATGATTCTGCTGAAACCACCTTTACTCTGACTATAACACCGCAGAACGATCCACCTGTTTGGGATGATATACCGGAAACTGCTGAAGTTAGTGAAACCGAGCTCATCGAATTCACTGTCTCCGGAAGCGATGTTGACAGCGAAAACCTGACCATTGTACTAACATCAGACGATCTTCCCGAAGCGGCAGCGTTTGAAGATCAGGGCGATGGACAGGGTCTGTTCACGTGGGAAACTACTCACAATGATGCTGGAACTTATACGGCAACTTTCACCATCTCCGATGGTGACTCTGCAGCAGTTGCAGACGTTGCACTAACGGTTTATAATGTAAACCGTTCACCATACTGGATAGATATTCCTGAAGCCGTCGGTGTTGAAGAAAGCGAACACCTTCAGTTCACAGTCGAGGGTGAAGATCCTGACGGTGATGACATCACTATTGAGTACAGTTCCATTAACCTACCGGAAGCAGCTCAGTTCACCGATAATGGAAATGGCACAGGCAGCTTTGACTGGCAGACGACTTTTGAAGACGAGGGTGAATACCGCGCTACGTTAACACTCCTCGATGGTGACCTCGAAGTCGTCAGTGTAGTAAGAATTACGATTAGCCACGGCAACCGCACACCTGTATGGACTGATATACCTGAAATCGATGATGCAAGTGAAACCGACACCATCGAATTCATCGTCACTGGTGAAGATCCCGATCTCGATAATCTGACTATTCAATACCAGTCAGATGACCTACCGGAAGCTGTCGAATTTACTGACAATGAAAATGGAATTGGCCGATTCTACTGGATAACCGGTTATGACGATGCAGCATCCTATACAGCAACCTTCATCATTTCAGACGGCAATTTAACTGATGAAGCTGAGGTTACAATCACAGTACTGAACGTAAACCGCCCACCGATTTGGGTTGACGTTGACGATACTGTTGAGATTGACGAGAACGAATTACTCGAATTGACCGTAAACGCCAATGATCCCGATGATCAGGATTTGACACTTACATACCGTTCGGATGATATCCCCGAAGATTCGGAATTCATCGATCATAATGATAATACAGGTACTCTCACCTGGTTGGTTGGTTACGACTATGCCGGTGAGAACGTTGCCACCTTTATAGTCACAGACGGTGATCTCGAAACGGAAGTGGACGTAACAATCCTCGTTAGCGACGTAAACAGACCACCCGAAATCGCTGAAGCTATTGATAATATTGAGATCGCTGAGGATCCCGATCCTCAGCGTGTAGACATCGCTAATCTGAATGATGTGTTCATCGATCCTGATGGTGACGATTTATCCTTCGATTTCATTGGTGCACCTGACGAACTGAATATGGATATTGATGATGATAATGTCCTGTTCTTCAATCCAAATGAGCACTATAACCTCCCTGATGCCGTTGAAATCACCGTTACTGCTGATGACGAACGTGGAGAAAGAATGGTTGTCAGGGCACACTCAAATTCAAATGATAAAATAGAAACCAATCGTGATGTTGGTCCGGTCAGGCAGTTGCGTAGCGTAGGCGTCCCCGCCTGCGTTCCTGCACGCACGGAGGCGTATGCTATAACACGCGCGGAGGCGTATTCTACTACACCGAGGCGCGATGATACCGTGGATGAAACCTTCACCATTACCATAAGTCCACAACCTGATCCACCTGTCTGGATTGTTATTCCGGAACAAGTTACTGCCGTGGCAATCGAGCTTATCCAATTCACCGTAGAAGCTATGGACCCCGATGGTGATGATATAGAAATATCTGCTATAGTTCCCGAAGGCGCGAATTTCACCGATAATGGCGATGGAACCGGCTTATTCAGATGGCGGACGGATCGTGATGATGATGGCAATTACGTAGCGCGCTTTACAGTTACAGATGGTGAATACGATGTTGTAGCGCAAGTAGCCATCCGTATTGACAGTTCCCGGGAACTTACTGTTCAACTATTAGAGGACTGGAACCTGATTTCCGTTAATGTTTATCCCGACGAAGAGTTCTATCGCGAAGGTGAAGATCGCGGTCCGGACATCTGGTTGATGATTGAACAATGGCGTATTGATGAAGAAAATCATATTGTTCTAAGTCTAAAAGACGAGTATGGACGTTTCTGTACACCTGCGTATGGTTGGAATGGTATTCCCTATTGGGATTTGGCTGCTGGTTATCAGATACGTATGCGTGAAGATACAGAAGGCAGTTGGACAGGCACACCAATACCGCCTGATGAGGATATTCCCATCGGTGAGAGTTGGAATATTATC
This sequence comes from Candidatus Hatepunaea meridiana, assembly GCA_030765125.1. GTDB lineage: Bacteria > Electryoneota > AABM5-125-24 > Hatepunaeales > Hatepunaeaceae > Hatepunaea > Hatepunaea meridiana. The sequence goes on along the minus strand of JAVCDD010000353.1, from coordinate 9,811 downwards.
CCTTACTACCCCGATTATGATCTACCTGCTAACCGTGCAAGCGACTTATATGTATTAGCATCAATCATAGATCACGTTCTCATCGTTAAAAACGATGACGGACAATTTATGACGCCGGGTTGGGGTTTTTCGAATATGGTTCCCTGGACGCCCGGAGAAGGGTACCAGATTGAAGTGGACGAAGACCTCACGTTCAGTTATCCAGAACCGTATGACGGGGGAGACGCTATAACCCTCGAACCTGATGATGAAGTAATCGAAGATCGACATTGGGAAACACCGGCGCGTACCAGTTCAAATATGAGTGTACTGGTGAATTCTTACAAAGGAGTAACGGACATCAACGGCTGCCAGATCGCTGCTTTCAATACTGCCGGTCAATTGGTCGGATTGAGTACGGTTGTAGATGGCGCCTGCGGAATCGCCGTCTGGGGTAATGACGTCTTTACCGATGAGGTTGACGGTCTTATCAAGGGAGAAGCATTCAGCTTGAAGTTGTGGAATGAAGGTATGACCCAGGAATTCGATCTAACAACCACTCAGATTAGACAAGGTCGCGGCTTGGTATACAAGACGGATGATCTCGTTGTTATTGAAACTGCAATACTATCTCCCGCTCCTGAAACTTTCTACCTTTCAGAAGCATACCCGAATCCATTCAATGCCGTTACCAGACTTTCGTATGGATTGACCGAAACCGAACACGTTTCAGTTCGGGTTTTCGATCTTAAGGGTCGTTTGGTTACTACACTTATTGAAGGCGAATCTCCGGCAGGTGATTATGAAGTTATCTGGAACTCTGGCAAGACACCTTCGGGGATATATCTTATAAAGATGGAGACCTCGAAGTTTAAGGCTATTCGTAAGGTGTCTTTGGTAAAATAATCATTAATTCAAAGGGAAAATAGCCATGAAGGCAAAAAACATTATTGCATTGTGTTTTGCTGTTGTTTTCTTATTTTCATTACTGGGCAAAGCTCAATCACCCGACATCTTTCTCGCTCGCGGTCATCGTCCAGGTCAATACTATCTATATGGTCCGGTTCCTGATGGAATTGCCGGGATAAACATGAGAACAGATAACTATGGTCTAAGTATTACAAGCATTATGAGGTATGATACTCTTGTCTTTGCAGGTTTTTATCCTGATGCGAGGGATAGTTGTCTTTATGCGTTCTCATATGTTCAAGATTATTGGTGTCGAACCTTCGATAGGGGTGAGAGCTGGGAACGGTGTGAAGCACAGGGAGCTTTTGGTGGTTCCCCAGCGACAGGTCGTATTCCTGGGGAGATATATACAAGGCGTATTTATCCAGATTCTAGTACAACCAAGTATTCCTTAGATTATGGTGATTCTTATGATGAATATCGTCGACGTGGCGGCGGTGGATTAATGACGGTAGGCCATAATGATGGTGAAATATTCTGCCGATGGGAGAGATTATACCGCAGCACCGACTACGGCAGGAATTTCGAGGTTGTCTTTGAAGGAGACGACAACACTGACTTTTTTCCAAACTATGATATACTGAAAAGAGGACCCGAAGAAGGTGAGCTATTTCTATTTCGTCCAAACACAGAAGAAAGAGGCTATTATATCAGCTACAGTGATGACCATGGAGAGAGCTTCACCCGGCTCTGCCGAGTACACCCTCCACCGACTGATTATTTTGAATTCTGGGATTACTCATTTGCTCCGGGGATTAGAGCCGGTGAAATATCGGTAGGTTGGCTGGCATTTGAGCTTCATGGTTTTGCCGGCTGTTTATTTATTTATTTCAGCAACGATTATGGTCGAAATTGGACGGTTTATGAGACTTCCAATAATAGTGACTGGCGCTGGGATGTGGTGGATGATGAAACTCAACCTCCGAATTCCGTGACTCTCTTATGTAATTACCCCAACCCCTTTAACCAGTACACCAATATCTGTTTCACTTCACAAAGAAATCAATCTGTCAGATTTGAGATACTAGACCTTACAGGAAGGGTAGTGGACATTCCTTTTACCGGCAGTGTAAACGCTGGGGAACATCTCATAAGTTGGCCTCAATCGGGTTTTACATCTGTTTTTGTCCCAAGCGGGTCCTATTTCTGTCGCCTGACTTCAGAAGAAAGCAATTTACTAATACCTTTGGTTATGGTAAAATAAAACTCAATCAAAAGGAGGAAGTGATTATGAGAGTAAAAAACATTATAGCATTGTGTTTTACTGTTATTCTTTTATATCCATCGCTGGGTAAAGCTCAATCACCCGACATTTTTCTCGCTCGTGGTCATCGTCCCGGTCAATACTATTTTTACGGTCCCAAGCCTGATACGCTTGGTTTTCAGACTATACGTACAGATGATTATGGTCGGAGTGTCGCAACTATAATCAGAAATGACACTCTTGGCTTTTACGGTTTTTATCCTGATGCACGTGAGGGTTGTCTATATGCTTACTCAGGAAGGTTAGGGTATGAGTATTGGTGTCGAACCTTCGATAGGGGCGAGAGCTGGGAACGTTGTGAAGCACAGGGCGCTTTAGGTGGCTCACCAGCAACTGGTCGTATCCCTGGGGAAATCTATAGTCATGGTTTTGGTGAAGACTATCTTACTATACGATATTCAAATGATTACGGCGACACTTATGAACAGTATCGCACTCGAAATAACGGTCCGAATTATATTGTAGGTCATGGAGACGGCGAGGTATATTGCACAGATATAAGTGAGCTCAGACGCAGCACTGACTATGGACGAAATTTCGAGATCGTGTTTGAAGGAGACGACAGCACAACTATTTCCAACCGTAGTCACACATTAAAAAGAGGACCTGAGGAGGGAGAACTTTATCTCTTTAGTATTGGTCGGGGTGGATATTATCTCAGCTACAGCAATGACCATGGAGAAAGCTTCACCCGGCTATGTCGTGTCAATCGTCCTCCGACCGATTATATTGAAAACTGGGAGTACTCATTTGCACCGGGACTTAGAGCCGGAGAAGTATCGATCGGATGGCTGGGTTACGATCCCTGGGAATATTGGATTAAAGGATGCCTCATTATCTATTTCAGCGATGATTATGGCAGAAGCTGGAGTATTTACGAAACTTCCAACAATAGCAACTGGCATTGGGATGCTGTTGATCCATTACCTCGACCGCCAAGCTCTATAAATCTTCTTTATAACTACCCCAATCCTTTCAATCGACATACTACAGTTTGTTTTATGCTGCCGAGAGATCAGCTTATCAAACTGGAGATATTGGACTTGTCCGGACGAACCGTCGATCCGTTTTTCGAAGGCTTTCTAAAAACAGGTGAACACCGTATGACCTGGCCAGTTTATGGTCGTACACCGTTGTACTTACCTGCAGGTAGTTATCTTTGTCGATTCTCACTCGAGGAACATTTCTTTGTAAAGCGTATCGTTCTAATAAAATAAACGTTTATCACTAAGAGCGTATCGTTCTAATAAAATAAACGTTTATCACTAAGAAGGAACAATCATGAAAGCGACCACTATTAGCATCGTCGTTCTGTTAACAATCACGGTCAACTGCACAAACGCAGACACCCAGTGGGTCAGTTTCAGCAGTCCCACACCTGCTGAAGTAGAGTTTGACCTGATTGAATCCAGCAAGAGTCAGGTTGTATTTGACGTAATCATTCCGGGTATGTACGTTACCGACTACACCGAAGACTATGTCGAGTATGATCGCATGCGAGTTCCTGGAGGTCTCATGACCGATGAACTTGGTCACCCGGAGGTACCGAATTTCGTCGTTCAACTGTGCATACCTCAATGCTCTGACATCCAGATTAGTACTTCACCTCAAAACACCCTTTACTTATCTGACTATCTGGCTTATCCAGTACCGGATTTGGTCTTGATTGAAGAACCGTACATATCGTATTGGGATGAGGATTTTTACAGGGATGACGATGCCTATGCCATTCCCGGTAACTATCCGGGAGATGTTGCTCTGGTCTCAGATGTGGAATATTTTAGAGAGCAACCATCAATCGCAGTAAAAATCAGACCGATTCTGAGCGATCCCGTCACCCAACAATTAACGGTTTATCAAACACTTCGTGTAACCGTGTCTTTTATTGGTGGTGTGGGTAATGTTGTAGAAGAACTGCCAGGATTTGAGGATGTAGGACAAATTATGTTCCTCAATAGAGGCGAGGTTGTTGAAACGTGGTATGAATTTGAGGAAGGGGATTGGGATTGGCTGGATGGTGATGAAGAACCACAGAATGTCAATGCTCATTACCTTGTAATTGTGGCAGATCCTTTCCATGATTACACACCCAGCAAAGAGAAACTTGAGGAGTGGGCAGCCCATCGGGCGGCTATGAACGGGCTGAAAGTTCGTATGGTTAAACATAGTGATATAGAAATCGAACATGAACATGATTGGGCTCGTCTTTGGACTTACATCAACAACATCTATCAAAGTGAGGAGGGTGCTGATCGTCTTCGCTACCTGTTGATCGTAGGTGATGCATATTTTGATCAGGAAATTCAACTCAGTGATGATCCGGATGATATTCAGGGACAGGAGTTTCCATTGTTGCCAATGATTGCAACTGCTGACCGTGACTGCGATTGGAGGCAATTCGGTGAAGGAGGTAGAAGGTGGTGTTTAAAAAATAACGATTATTACTTTTCCCGTCTTCATGGTGATGATCCTACGGCTGCTATGAACTGGGGCTGTCAGATTGCATTCGGTCGCCTGTCAGTTGGTACCCATATTGAACTCGATATGGTAATTGATAAAATCATCGATTACGAAACAACTGATAATGTTAATTACCGGAACAATATGTTCTATACGGCAGGTCAACACATAGGACAAAGATGGTATGATGTCTACATTGACCCACACTTTGTGGATATGAGTGATTTAGTTCCGGATGAGTTTTGGACTACATACTTGTATCCTTATGAAGAAGTATATAATTTTAATGGCAGTTTCGATGAAACTATTCAAGTAGGTGATGACTTTACTTTTCCAGAGGGCTATCCAATAAATGTTGAAGCGCGTCGAGAAATCCTCGACCAGTTGGAAACAGAGGGAGAAAGAGACGGCTGCCTGATAATGTACTATGCAGGTCATGGATCTAGAAATAACAGGCTCGGCTTTGATTTCCTTATACCCAATGAAGAAGGTTTTCCTGAGGTTGAGAATGGTCATCAGCTCCCTTTGATACTATTATCATCATGTAGGAATGGTGAATTTGATTTCGATGAAGAAGAAGATGGTTTCTGTAAGTGGGATGGCTTGGCTGAAATACTCACAATTAAAAATAATCATGGAGGTATAGGCGTATTAGCTGCACCTCGTTTGATAACACCCTGGCAGACAGTTTATGGTTGTACTATGAGTGATGTTTTAAGAAGATACTATCCAAATCAAGACGGTATGGTAGTCGGTAAATTCATACTGGGAACTTTTAGACATTCTCTCCATAGAAATTTTGAAACCCCAGATGGCGGCAGTAGGTACGATTTCAGAGGAAGCTACACCTTCATAGGCGAACCTGGCGTAAATATGAACTGGAACACAAGCAATATTTCAAGCGACATTGACGAGGACGAGACCTGGTCAGGCAAGGTATATATAACCGAAGACGTCTACGTTCTCGATGATGCAACCTTAACCATTGAACCAGGTACGGAAATAATCTTCAAAGGCGGCGATTGGGATCTGATTATCTATGGAAGGCTGGTCGCGGATGGTCAATCCGATGGAAATCATATTCTTTTCCGTTCGTTTTTCAACGATAAAACCGGCTGCGTCTATCTAAGCAGTTCAGATGGCAACGGTGAAGGGAATGTAGTTGAATACTGCGAATTTGCCGGAATGAATAAAGGGCTCTATATCAATAATTCCGTCGTTTCCTGCCAGAATAATAGAGCGCATGATTGCTTTGTCGGTATAGATATTTACAATTGCGATGGTTTTACAATCAGCGATTGTCAGTGTTTCGGTAATAACTACGGTATTTTCGTAAGCCATGAGAATTCTAATGGTGAAATTAACAGAGCTGAATGTCATAACAATACTATTAGCGGGATAGAAGTAATACTGGGTTCTTCGATTGTTCTACTTAATGATTGTAAGACGAATCACAATGGTCTTTATGGCGTGCTGAACTCATCTGGAGCCTGGATTGATCTCGATAGTACAAAGATGGACTATAATGGAATAGCTTTGAAGGCATCATTTGATGCTTGGCCCTGGTTGGTTTCTCATAACGCACTCAGGTACAGTTATCCCGGACCGGAATTTGAGTTGTGTAATGCTATAATTTATTTATGTTATGGACATAATGATATAATTCCATTTGATCCGGAACATGAAATTATTGCCTGTGATATGACATTCCCATTCCCAGGTCACAATCTAAATGGTAATTATCTCGGACCGCCTGGATTTTTAGATACAGATCGCTTCGAGCCTGATGATGATGGATGGGTTTTTAACGATGTTGATGATGAACCAAATGTTGTTGACGGAAGTGATGATGGTGACGAGGCGTATGAAGCTCTGCTCGCTGCTGCAACATTGGCTCGCGAAGGAAACTATCGTGAAGGATACAATACGTTTTTAAGGGTAATTGAAGAGTATCCCCGTAGCAACCATTCCCTGAATGCACTGAATGGATTATTTTATTGTGCCAGACCTGCAGACAGGTTCGATATCGGAATCCGCCGATATTGTCTGGAGTTAGCAGAAAATAGTCCGAATCGCTTAATGCGACCACGCGCTGCTCGTTTTGCAACTCGAGCGTATGTAACCCTCGGGATGTACGAAGAAGCCATTCGGGAATATGAAAATTGTTTGAGAAACATAGAGAATCGTGCGGATTCGATCTACACGGCGATTGAACTGGCTCATGCATTCTTCCTGCTAAGAGGCGATGAACGAAACCGGCAGCAATCATTCGATGAAATGGAACACATCCCATTTACAGATCTGATTGTGAGTAATCACAGGCAATATACCGCAAAGCTTCATCAGTTAAGTATGCTGCTTGACGAGGATAGCCATAATTCTACTAATCCTGCTATCCCCAAAGAGTTCTACCTCGCGCAGAACTATCCGAACCCGTTTAACTCAAGTACTTGTATCAAGTACGGTCTTTGCGAGGATACGAATGTAAAGATTATGATTTACGATGTATCAGGACGGTTAGTTACCACGCTTGTTAATGATCAGCAGAAAGCCGGTTATTACAGCGCTATGTGGACTGGTAATAGCTCTTCGGATCGATCAGTTTCTTCCGGTATATATTTCTATCGCATGGAAACAGATACTTTCGTAAAGTCTCGGAAGATGATTATTTTAAAGTGAGTGTGAAAGTATTTATTATTAGGTCAAACACTCCTATCTGACAACTTCTTTAAATCGTGCTGTCTTTTCGAAACATCGGGATGACAGCACGATTTTTAATTTAATTCACTAAATAAACCACTGGAAACTAATTTGAGACTGCCGGACATAATGCAAAAGAGATCACTTCGATATTTAATTTATTTAATCCTTTGTTTGTTATTGATTTCGGACGTCCATTCAACCGAAAAGAAGTATTATTTCTACAATCCTGATAACAGGTTTGGTTCTGATTTATACTTCAATCCTGCGAATGTTGTGATTAATGGCAGCTATGATATTTTACGAAATGGCGGTCATACTAAGAATATTACCGAAATTGATTACAAGACCGGCTGGGATAATGTATTTTACAATGTTCTTAATCCGATTGACCGCATTGAGGAATATGGTTGGAAAAACTTCCTCAATCAGGAATGTTTTAACCTGACGCTTGATTCCGATAAGGGTCAATTTGTACCCAATCTGACAACACATCTCATCGGTAATGGAATGCTATATGTAATGATGGCTGAATGGTATGATTATCATGGTGTTAAATTCCCTTATTTCTGCTCTTTTATTTCGACAAAAGTTTATCAAATCATGAATGAATCAATTGAAAACGGTAAGTATAGCGGATTGCATGTCGATCCTATTTCGGATATGTTAATATTTGAACCACTGGGTATTATATTATTCAGTACTGAATTTGGCAAGAAACTCTTTACCGAAACATTTTCACTTCATTACTGGTCGCTTCAGCCATTAATAAATCCCGCAAATTACTATTTAGAAAACGCCGGTCAACAGTATATTCTTCGCAAAAAGCTGCCGTTTTGCGAGAGATATTCCTTTTTCTTTTACTGGGGTATCAACGGTTTAGGCGGAATAACATACAGCGCCGATGGAATAAACAAGTATTCAGCCGGTCTTGGTACGGTTGCAAATAAGTTACACGAAAAAAGATTAAATGGCGGAAGGTTTCTAACGCCTGTGATGGATGGAGCGATGGGCTTTTTCTATGATAGAAACAATTCGTTAATGTGTTCTTTGCTACTGACCGGTCCGAGAATGTATAACGCTCGAATTAATGTGTACCCCGGTTTCTTGTTCAATAAATGGTATGCACCAGGCGCTTACATCGGTTTTGGCGAATGGGATAAGTTCTTAATTGGAATAACTTTCGCTCACCTTCCGGTGGGAGTTTATACAGGATCGCCCAATAGGAAATAAACTGTCCCACCTGCTTATTTACTGAATTCCTATACTCAAGTAATTCAAAATTAAACACCCATTATTTTTTTCTCAGTATCTCAGATTCCTTGACTTACAGGTTTTATTTCACTAATTTACAAATATATGAACGGCACCAATTGAAAATTCTGTAGAGTTATGAAAAAATATAGTATTGGATTAATAATCATTCTCTGTTTTTCAGGTTTGACTCCGGCTTATGCTGAATGGGGGCGTACGGCTGAAGATTATATCAGTCTGCCTCTTTACCGCGATGCTCATATTTGTTCCGATGGCAACGGCGGTTGCTGGGCGACTGGACAGGGGGTGGGTCTCAGTCACGTTGATCGGAATGGGAACCTGACCTGGGGAATGGAACCTTTTTTCCTCCAGCCCAGACATGGCTATGACCAGAGCCCTGTACTGGCTGATAACGGTGATGTAATCATTGCCATGAAGGTTTACAATGAGGATAACGGTGTATCAGATGTTTATATCCAGCGCGTCAACCTTGACCAGGAACTCGTGTGGGGAGAAAGTGGGATACAAATAGACACTTCCAGCAGAATCCAGTGGTTAAAAGGAGCGTATGCCGGACCTGTCGTAGACACCTACCTGATCCACTGGGTCAGATGTAATGACAATTTCCGGGAAAATGACCTGCGTCTCCAACTTATCAACGGAGACGGAGACTTTCTCTGGGGTATTAACGGTATTGGATTGAACAGGCGTTATTTGTATGCGTACATTTCAAGAATCGTTATATCAAGCGACCGATGCGTGATCGCCGCGCATACGTTATTTGAGGATGATGAAGGGGATTTAGAAGTACATAAGATTGACTCTGATGGAGAGCGATTGTGGGATTCAAAATTTTCGACAAGGCTGGAGGATGAAAGAGGAGGAATGAAATTGAGGGATATCGAATCCGACAGGGCGGGTGGAAGTATTCTGGTGTATGAATATAGCAGGCTTGAATATCTCGACGATGGTCATTTATACCATTTCGGTATCAAGGCAATGCGGGTCTCGGGTGATGGTGATTCACTGTGGACGAGACAGGTTTATGAACGTGAGGAAGAGCGTCAAGGTGAAACTCCAAGTCAATTCAAACCTATATTAAACTATGCCGGTTCCGGACGTTTCTTTATTGCCTGGGCGGATTTTCCTCATGTATTTAAGGTGGTCGCCCTCAATATAGATGGT
>JAVCDD010000088.1 GCA_030765125.1 Candidatus Hatepunaea meridiana | reverse complement strand
CCGTTTTTCTGGATATTAACCCTTTTTTGTCATTCCCGCGAAGGCGGGAATCCAGGAGAAACAATAAGTTATCTGGATTCCCGCCTTCGCGGGAATGACAAAAAAGGGGCTTTCCGGTCAGACACTACTTAACAAAGTAATGCTAATATCAATCGAAAAATACCTAATTTGAAGTCTTGAGTTTCATTTATTTACTTGAAAATAGAAGTTCAGAGTCCAGCCTTCAGGCTGTACGGATTTGCGGGGAAAGACACGCTAAAGCGTGAACTCTAAACTTTCTTCACCCTAAAAATAAAATAAGCCCCAATCCCAATCACAAAAGCAAGCGCAAACAATGATATATACAATCCTAAATAAAACAACTTAGGTTTAAATATAAATTTTACTGTATGCTCACCCGCAGGAATGGCAATAGCTCGCAATACGCCGTCTGCACGCATAATCACGGCTTCTTTCCCATCAACCAGCGCCTTCCAGCCTGATGGATAGTAACTGTCCGCTAATACTAACAACTTGGGTAGATCCGTTATTACGCTAATAATAACCTTCTCCGATTGATAATCGGTTATCTTGGTTATTGCTTTTCCACCCATCTGCGGAATTAATTCAGGTTCTCGATCCAACAGCGTCATTATCGCCGGATCCCAATCACCTGAAACAATAGTTTTCATGGTTTGATCAAAGTCTTCAATGATCCGGTATTCTCCAATCAACCTCGCACGTGGCAACTCTCCAGGATTACGATAGACGAAAGCGCCTCTCCCTCCCCTTGGATCACGCGGCATTAATACAGGTGTGAATTCCTTAAAGGCTCGCGCCGGTTCGCCTAATCCCTGTTTCCGAAGCTCAGCAAAAATCATGTCTAACGGATAACTGGTGATAATATAACGGACGTTCATAGCATCAAGTAATTGCGGAAAATTATAAAGCGCACCCCAACTCTCCAATCCTGTTAAACTCATCAAATATTGATAACCGGACATCTTCGCGCCAAAATATCCACCGGTCGATTCCAGATTGAAGTAACTCCACCAGTTCGCTGCTTTATAGCGATTGTCCAAAGGATGTATGCGGAATTTATCATTGTCCTTGGTCAGTTTCCTGACTACGCCATCCGGCTTGAAAATTTGTGATGTGTATGACCTGGGTGTGAATGTAACTAATTTTCGATTGACGGGCCACAGGTCTACCAGCAGGATGATAATAAATAAACCCGCTAATACCTGCCATTTTACCTTTCCCTTTAAGGCTATAGACGTCAGACCTGTCATTAGCATGATTAATGCCATTACTCTGATTACGTCCGGACGCGCCATGTGTTGTGCCATTTGCAGTAATTTAGGATTCGTCCCCGGTTTCAAAGCCTGTGCAAAGCTGTGATAAATACTGATGAACAATCCCTCACTTACCATAATGAGAAATGTTGCTATTGCTGAACCGATTGCTATCCAAAAGAGTGCTTTACGAAGCTTTTTAGCCTTGCTACCCTCTCTAACCATTCGGAAGACGGCTTCCAATCCAATACCAGCTAATAACGCTACAGGCAGCAACAGGAGCACCTGTCCCATAACCGGCGCGCGGAATTTGTTGAACATCGGGAAGATATGAAACATCGGTCCATAGAGGATCGGGAGGTATTTACCAAAAGAAAGAACTAATGCAACGCTTCCCAATACAACCGGGAATCCCCATTTCGATTTACGTGATATTACAATAGCGAGTATTGCCAGCAGCAGTATCCCACACCCGAAGTACATCGGATTATGCGTGAACGGCTGACCTTGAGGTGTGCCGACCGTTCCCCAGTATGTCTGCCCTCCAAAGCCCATGAAACGTGGAAAAAGGTAAGTAATGGATTCCAATGGGTGAAACGACCAGCCAGTGGCATAGTCCCACGTTACGCCTCCTCCGGCAACGCCTGCACCGGCAGCGCCTCTTATCGAAAACCGGGCATAATCGAGCACTGATACCCACAACACGGCTGACAATGCAATCGATAAAGCCATTGCGCTGCTAAAGAACAGCAGTAACTTGCTGAATGGTTTAAATTCGGATCGGATTAACGATGATATACCGTAATAGAGGAGGTACAACCCCATTAAAAGCGCTCCATAAGCAGCCACCTGTGGATGCAGCGCCAGGATTTCTACTGCGAACACCGCCCCTAACGCTGCTGCGCGTCCCACCGATGGTTTGATCCGCAGCCTGTCAAGCATCAACCAGATCAGTGGCAGGTAAGTCATCCCCATCAGCTTCGAGCCATGCCCCACCTCAGCCAGAACTATAATCTGTGGTGAGAAAGCATACGCCGCTCCGGCAAGCCACGCCGTTATCTTACCGCAGCCATAATGACGCGCCAGCAAGTACATAAATATCCCCGCCAGCAGGAAATGAAACAGCCATATTCGGTAATCCCCCACTCCGAAAATATAACTGAAAACACGGATGAAATACTCAGGAGGGTAGCAAAATAGAGCGTACTGAAGGCTGGCGAACATCGGTAAACCGCAGAATAGTGTAGGATTCCACAACGGAAAATGACCATTGGCGAGCGCTTCCGCTCCAATCCTGCTCATCCCCGCGGCTGCTACCATATCAGCAGCCGGCGATAACCCCTTTCCCTGGAATACGACCGGCGCGAAAAAGATAGCTATTAACAAATATAAACAAGCGACTGCAAACACGTCACCCTTATATCTTTCCCATAACCTTGAAATTGTTGTTTCACGGGTTGTTTTTCTGGTATCGCTTATTTTCGCGATATTAGTTTTGGTCTTTTTATCTGCCATTTCAATTAACTTGTAAACTTGCGAACTTGCTAACTTGTGAACTTTATATGAATATAGCCACCTTACAAACGGAAAGCAAAACTTAAGTTTGATTAAACAGTTGCGTTATTGCTTTAAGATATGTATATTAAGCAAAGTGACAAAACAAACTGTCAGAAAAGATCGTATTTATTAATAAATAAACTTACTGGAGGAAATTATGGTACAGAGTGATTTCTGGAATAAACTTAAGAAACGGTTGCGCGATGTTTCCACTGCTGCCGCGGACTTTACTGAAGAACAAGCGCTTATAGGAAAGCTGAAATTCGACATCCTGAATATCAAACGCAAGATAGACCGTAAACAAAGGGAGATTGGTGTACGTATCTGCGAATTAGCTAAAGAAGAATCCAAACCCAAAGCGTTTGAGGATGGTGAGATTATTGGCTTGATTACCGAAATCGTCAATCTTGAAGAACAGGTTGATGAAAAACGGGACACTATCTCAACGGTTGCAGATCAGGTTAGATCTAAACGAGAGGAAAAGCCGGAAGACGACATAGACATTCCCGCAACAGATGATATACCCGAAGAACCGGAACCTACACCAGAACCTGCTCCGACACCGGAACCTGTAAAAAAAGCTAAAGCGTCTAAACCAAAACCTAAGAAAACAACAAAAAAAAGCTCCGGCACACAAAAAACTACAGTTGCTTCAAAATCAAAAGCCAAACCAAAGAGTGAAAAGAAAGAAGCGAAATCAGACTAAAAAAAATAATCCGGCGAAGCACATTTAACAGTAGGCAATCACTGATAGGGCGGACAATCTTGTCCGCTCTTATCAGTATATGTGATTACTTTGGAGTGCGCAAGTCTTGCTTGCGCCTTTTTCACTGCATATAATTACTACACAAGACGCAAGCTGGCTTACGCGCTTCAAAGTAATCATCTAAAGCCCAAAAACAATCCCCCTTACCAAACAATCGAATCTTTTAGGAACATCCATTCATACAATGCGTCTAACATGTTGAAATCATTTTTGAGGGTAACACGCCTGATGAAACATGATAAATATTTCAATTAAGGTAATTATATTGGAACTTTTTAATACTAAAAACACATTTAACAGATTTCTATTGACTTCCGCTTTCGTAGTGATATGCGTCGCTGTCGGATTTATGCTGGCAACCGGTTGGGAGACGCCGAGTAAAGTTTCCGCTCAGTCTCCCGATACTCAATTTAACAAGTATACTGTCCCTCTGATTGATGAAGAAGGTAATAGTCCCTTTGTTAACGTTGCAGAAACCGTCAAACCCGTAGTAGTGAATATTACTGCAGAGAAAATCCTTGAAGGGAATCCGTCGCTTCCATTTGACATATTTGACTGGGGTCCATTCTTCGGTGAACCACCCGGAGGAAAAAAGCGACAGCCGCACGTTACCAGTGGAGGTTCAGGTATTATAATTGATCGTGAAGGTCACATTATAACCAATTACCACGTAATCGCAGAAGCTGAAGAAATTACTGTGAAACTTGCTGATGGCAGCAAACACACTGCGGAAGTAATCGGATCTGATCCTGAAACCGATGTTGCATTAATAAAAATCAATAATGATATTAATGAATATATGGTTGCCAAGCTCGGTGACAGTGACAAGATCCGTATCGGTGAATGGGCAATTGCCGTTGGTAATCCATTCGGGCTTGACTGGACGGTAACTGTCGGCGTTATTTCCGCTCGAGGTCGTTCAAACCTGCGCATCGGTGGTGATGTCGGTCCCAGTTATCAAGACTTCATCCAGACGGATGCTTCTATCAACTTCGGCAATTCCGGTGGACCGTTAGTAAACATCCATGGTGAAGTCATCGGCGTCAATACCGCCATTAACGCCCAGGCTCAAGGCATTGGCTTTGCTATTCCTATTAATATGGCTTCCAAAGTTATAGAGCAATTATTGATTTCCGGCACGGTTCATCGCGGTTATCTGGGCATCATTCCCGCTGAATTGGACGAGATCAAACGGGAAGCTCTCGATATCGACAATGACGTTACCGGAATTTTCGTTGAAGGCGTTCAGGAAGATACTCCCGCAGATAAAGGGAAATTAAAAGCCGGTGATATTATTTCTGCTATTGAAAATAAACCTGTTTTGGACGTCAAGAACTTCCGTTTCCTGATTGCCGACTATCCGCCTGATACAAAGGTGGAGATGACAGTTTTACGCAAAGGCAAATCCAGAAAGATGAAATTTCTACTGGGTGAACGGAGTGATTTCATTAATCGTCCTATGGAACAAAGGATTAAACGAGAACAATTCTGGCTTGGTATCCAAGTTGCTTCAACAGACAGTAGAGAAGGTAAACTCCTTGGTGTTGACGGAATGCGGGGAGTAGTTGTTATCGGAATTGCACCCGATTCACCTGCTGAAGGGTTGTTAGAACCCAGCGATGTTATCGTTGAAATCGGAGGCATCGAAATCGAGAATACCGATGATTTCTTGCGAGCTGCTAAAGAGCTTGAGGAGCGTAAGAAAGCAATACCATTCTGGGTAAACAGAAACGGACGCCGCATCTTCATACCTATAAGACCGGAATAGGAAATTTCAAGAGAAACAAAGTTCAGAGTGCGCGCTTCAGCGCGTGTTAGCTATATCCCAGCGGCAGATGGCACGGGCGACTCAACCAAGTATAAAAAACTAACATCTCACCACGTTTCCTCCGGAGTGCTCAAGCTTGCTTGAGCAGGTTATACTAATATTCGTCACTAACCGGGCACAAGCAAGCTTGAGTACTCTGGAGGAAACAGCCCTTACGTCAGTTTACGCTTCACTACGTTTCGCTTGAAATCTGGAGGCAACGCACTTTCTTTCATTCATGATCTTCGTGATCTTCGTGGTGAATACCTAATAATAATAGTAAATAGAACGAAAAATGCGATTTTCTCTTGACTCAGCAAATGTTGGTACTTATATTCGACCAATAACCATCGTATCAACCTACCACTCAACTTAAGAGGAGGATAAATGAACAAGTCCGATCTCATCAATGCTATCTTTGCTGAGACAGAAGTATCTAAAAAAGATTGCGAAGCAGTACTAAAAGCATTTACCGATGCCGTTATTTCTGCTGTCGCTAACGGAGAGAAAGTTTCTCTGGTTGGTTTTGGAAGCTTCAGTGTCGTTGAGCGTCAGGCACGCTCCGGCCGCAATCCTGCAACCGGTCAAGTTATCCAGATTCCGGCAAAGAAAGTTCCGAAATTCACCCCTGGCAAAGAATTCCGCGACTCGCTCGCCTGATTTGCCAGATAACAACCAACGCTTTGGGGAAGGTCTGTTCTATTGGATCTTCCCCTTTGTTGTTTATAATACGCATTTAGCGCTACTTTGCCATGTGTGAAGTCCGGGTAGGATAGACATTCTTGTCTGTCGTGCCTACCACTCGGTTAGGTTTGACTGACAAGAATGTCTATCCAACCCGGACTTCACACTTTACAAAGCAATATTCTTAACAAATTTAATAATAAAACACTATGTCATTCTAATCAAAGTGAAGAATCTGTAGATGGTATAATGAGATTCTTCACTTTTTTTAGAGTGACATTTCAAAATGATAAACAATGAAATGTGGAATTGTAGGATTACCGCTTTCCGGTAAATCAACCCTGTTCAATATACTTACAGGACTATCTTCGACGAATCAGTTTATTAATCCTAAACGAGAAATTCGTCGTGGTGTGGCACGCCTTGAGGACTACCGACTTGAAGCTCTCGCTGAAGTCAGCAAATCACTAAAGATGACACAGGCAGTAATGGAATTCGTTGATATACCTGGGATCTCTTCCGATAAACAACAGCGGGAATCATATCCCCCAAGCTATCTTGCTGAACTGCACAATGAAAGTATGCTGGCGCTGGTAGTGCGTGAATTTGTCAATGAGAACATCCCGCACCCTCTCGGATCTATTGACCCGGAGCGTGACATTCAGGACTCTATGCTTGAATTTATTATTAGCGATTTAAGTATAATTGAGCGGCGTTTGGTAAAACTGAGCAAGTCAAGTGAAGCTGCTGCGAAACGCGAGGTAAAAATCCTTGAAATATGCAAGGATATGTTAGAAAGCGGTAAATCGCTACGCGAACATAATTTCACACCTGAAGAAGAAAAAATCCTGCGTGGGTATTCATTCCTTAGTTTAAAACCGCTATTGATAATACTTAATATTGGCGAGGAATCAGCGCTTATTAGTGAAAAATTGCTTTCAGAACTTAAAGAAAAAGCAGGATTAATAGATGATCATATCAGTTGGGTAACAGCAGCAATAGGAATTGAAGCTGAAATAAACACACTTGACGAGGCTGATCGCAATGCGTTCTACAAGGATTTAGGTTTTACACATTCAACCCTCGACCGCATTGTCCAATCGACATTTGATTTGCTCGGATTGATTACTTTCTTAACAACCGGAGATAAAGAAACACGCGCATGGCCAATCCCCAAGGGTGCAACTGCATTAAAAGCCGCAAGTGAAATACATAATGATATAGCTCGAGGTTTTATCAGAGCTGAAGTCTGTCACTGGAGCGAACTTGTAGAAGCCGGTTCGTTTAAAAAATTGAAGGAAATTGGAAAATTCAGACTTGAAGGAAAGAATTATATCGTCTCAGACGGCGAGATTGTTCATATCAGGTTTAATATATAAGAAAAAGACCGGCATGCCGGTCTTTTTTGTAGCCCCAAGGAGAATCGAACTCCTGTTGCAGGGTCGAAAACCCTGTGTCCTAACCACTGGACGATGGGGCCATTTTTTAATTTAATCTATAATCTCATTAATTTAATAAAAAATAATTATGTCGTCAAGGTTTTGAATACATAAATAAAATAATTTATGCAAAAGTACTGTTTCTTTGCTTTCCCTTGAAAAATAGTATCAGCGATATAGGGACAGTATACCTGTTTTTCAATAGACTGTCAGTTATTCTATGAATACTTATAAAAATAGGTATACTGTCCCCATATCTCCCGTTTTACGAGCGAAGCGAAGCGAAGCAATCTCCTGTGCTTGCGGAAGAGATTGTTTCGTTGCTTCGCTCCTCGCAAAACGAACCACCCCCACTGTCAGTAACGGTGACCTGACAACGGGGTAGTTCTTCTTGTTTTTCCGAAATTGCATTTCTTTAACGTGTTTATTTACTTCATACCACTATAAAAGTTTCAACTTAGGATATTTTTTGTTATATTAACTGTGTTAAGCTATTTATTCGATTTTAACTCATCTTAAAAAGGAGTCACAAATGTCTCGCATTACATCACTTATATTAGTTGGATTAATCACCCTTTTATCATTAGTAATAACAGGTTGCGATACTACCGCAGAGCGCGAACTGCGCCGCGCTGAAACTGCAATCGAAGAAGCTCGCGAATACGCCGCTGATGAACATGCTACTGACGATTACAACGCTGCTGAAGAACTCCTCATTGAAGCAGCCGAATTAGCAAGGGATGATCGCATCCAGGAAGCGCGAGCCGCTGCTATCAAGTCTAAATTGCGCGCCGAAGACGCTACACGTAAAGCAAAAGAACGCCACAGAATCCTTGAAGCGGAAATGGAAGAACTCGGTCGTTAATCCATAATTCCGAGTATCTTTACCGCAGAGTACAACAGAGATTCGTAATAAAACACTCTGTGACCTCTGCGTTCTCTGCGGTGGAAAATCAAAACCCACAAATCCTTGGAGAAGCAATGAAAAAGCGGTTCTGCCTGTTTACGGTTATCCTGCTTCTACTCAGTGTTGCAACCATTAATGCCGCACCATACAGTAAAGAAGATACAAGCTTTCTGACCTTCACTCAGAACGGTAATTCACAAGTATATTTTAACTGCAAAACCCCTGCAGTTGAATTAACAACCATTGAGATTGATGAACGATCCTTTTCTCAACTTAAGACAACTGCGGATGCTATAGTAGGGAAAGCCGGTGGTCCGGCGCTACCAGCCTGGTCTCGATGGATTGAGATTCCTGATGGTCAAAAACCGATCCTTCAAATACAAACCGGCGACACTGAAGTGATTAACGATATAGTAATCGCTCCATTTCCCTTATCTGACAACCCCAACATCCCTACCACTTCGAGCTTCTCACCGGATGCATACCAGCAGGATATTTTAATCCCTGCTGAACCTGCTTCTATTACACAGCCGATGAACATCGGCGGAAAACGCTGGGCGGTTGTTACTATCTCACCTTATCGTTACAACCCTGCTCGCCGGGAACTTCATATCAATGATAAGCTTGATGTTGAGATAACATTTAAGCCGGATCCGCAATTCACACCACAACGTCAACGTCCGGTTGTACCCGCAGTATTAGAATTAGAAGACGCACTTAGTAACAATCCTCCACGACGGGACGAACTTAGTGGCAGAGTTGACAACCTTGGCGGCTACGTTATCATCGTTCCGGATGAAGACGACGCTGTTGAAGCTATCGAGCCGCTCGTGGAATGGAAGACTCGCAAGGGATTTGTCGTAACAGTTGGTAACTTAAGTGATATAGGCAGGAGTGCTGGCGACATAAGAGACTGGTTGATAGAAGGTTACGAGGAATGGGACGTACCACCGACATTCGTATTGCTGGCAGGCGATATGAATGGCAATGCTATAGAGAGAATCCCCACCTACATGGCAGGTGGAGCGCCACAATCCAGTTGGCACGCTTCCGACAATCAATACGTTCGCTGGGATGGAGCCGATAATGGCGCTGAGCCTCGCTTTTGGATGCCGAATGGGTTTATCGGTCGTCTTCCTGCAGAAAGAATCAACCACCTACAGAGAATGGTGGCAAAGATCATCGCTTACGAATCAGACCCTTATGTTGACGATCCTTGGGTGGAAGGCGCTCAGCTCATAGCCATCGGAGGAGCTCGCTCTGGTACGCATACTAATGTTGCCATTCGAGAACTGATGGAAGGTTACGGTTACCAACGGCGAGATCTTCACGAAACTTACAGTGATCAAACTTATAGTGATGTTAATCCAATAACTAACAATATTAATAATGGAGTAGGTTTTGTTAACTATCGCGGTTACAATCCCTGGGGTGGTTTTACGCAGGGTCACATAAATGGGCTTCGCAACCGCTGGATGCTGCCTGTAGTTACAGGAATGGTTTGTGGCACTAATGATTTTACACAAACATGGGGTGGAGATGCCATTCCTGATTGCCGCGGTGAAGCCTTTGTACGCGCCTGGTATAATGACGATGCCATAGGTGGTGTGGCTTGTTTTGGTCCCACCGATCTGTATACGCACACCTGGTTCAATAATACGATGGATGGGGAATTCTATAAAGCCCTGCTTGTTGATAATGTGAGCTATCTTGGAGCGTTGTGTGTGGCTTCAAAAGTTGCCTTGGTGCGTAACTATCCGTCCTTTATCCAAGGTCTCGGTAATGGTAACTCGGTAGGTTATTATTTTTATACATACATCCTGTTTGGCGATCCCAGCCTGCAAGTCAGGACCCGTGAACCGATTGAAATTGATGCCGACTACCCGCAACATCTACCTGTCGGCGCTACGTACATTGATATAGCAGTTTTCGATGGAGATGAAGATCCCGTAGAAGGCGCTTATGTGCATATCTATTTTGATGAAGAGGTTCGCTATGGCGCTTTCACTGATGAAGAAGGCTGGGTACAGTTAGAGATTGATCCTTTGGAAGAGGGTGAATATCTGATTACTATCTCAGGTCAGAATCTTGTGCCGGTGTTGGGTGAGATTGAGGTCGAGCAGGCGCCGGTATATCTATCTGTAGATGAAATTACCATTGATGACGACGAAGTAGATGACAGTCAAGGAAACAGTGACGGTTTTATTACCCCCGGGGAAACCATAGAACTTGACGTAAACTTGCGCAATACCGGATCGGACAACTGTGAAGGAGCTACTGTTACATTAATTATCGAATCACCTTTTGTTGAGTTTGAACACAATGAAGTCGAGTACGAAGCCATTGACTCAGGCGAAGCAGGAACAGGCGATCAACCGTTCGTTTTCAGTCTGGCACCGGAAACACCCAGTGGTGAAGTGTTTGATGTTGAACTTAATATATCTTGTGGTGATGAGGAATGGGAAGCACATTTCAATCTGACTGTGGTTGGATACAACCTGGAGGTTAGAGATTACGTCTTCCTTGATGGGAATCTTTACCCGGGAGAAGAGCAGGAATTATTAGTGACTATCGCTAACATCGGTGAACTGGATACTGAGACTTTAAACGCAGTAATAGCATGCAGCGACCCTACAATTCAGATCCGCCAGGCTGAAACAGTTTTCGATCCCATCGAAAGTGGAGAATCACTCGACAATGACAACTGTCGCTTCGAGGTGTTCGCCAGTCCTTATGCTTATCAAGGCAGTGAAGTATCCTATGGTATCCTGCTGACCGATGAGAACGGTCTTCGAGACAGTCTTGTTTTCACTACAATCCTGGGCGACATCACTCCTGAATGTCCACAGGGTCCTGACGGTTACGGTTACTGGGCTTTCGATAACCGGGATACTGATTGCGGAATGGCGCCAGAATATAATTGGATTCAGGCATCCAATCGTGTAAACATCAGTGATGGTTGGGTACCGGATAATGTCCTCGCTGTCGATCACGGCTCGCGAACAACGGTGAGGTTGCCATTTGATTTTGTATATTACGGCAGGGAATACAACGAGATTACTATCGGCACAAATGGCTGGATCTGCCTCGGACCCACTACTCTAATCTCCTGGAACAATCAGGAGTTGGGATCCGGACTGGCGCCGGCAACTATGGTTGCACCCTTCTGGACAGATATTTGGGACGGTACTATTTACACCGAATATATAGAAAATGATGGAGCTTTCGTAATAGAGTGGCGCAACTGGAGTAATTCAGGACAGGGACAAGGTGATATTACATTTGAAATCATCCTTTACGACCCTACAACTGTCTTTACATCTACTGGGGACGGTGAAATATTCTTCCAATATAACGAAATCCCGCATTTAACAAATCGCGATTATCTTGGGGAGGAACAGGCAACAATCGGTATATGCTCGCATAACCGTGAAGACTTGTTGGAAATTACCCACGGAGAGAATTGGGATCCTCGCACCGCGGATATCGAATCAGAAATGGCAATTCGCTTCTCAACCGGTGAGTTCTCTGAATTCGGAGCTGTTGAGGGTCGAGTAAGAAATCTTGATGACGGGCAGCCGTTTGAGGACGCTCGTGTGATGATCGAAAACACCGGCTTCTATGATTACACAGACGAGGACGGCTCTTATAATATTGGCAGCATTCCAATTGGAACATATACGGTTATCGCCAGTCGGAGGCATTATAACGACGCCGTGGCTGCCGACATCCAGATTATCGAAGAAAGAGTGCAGGAAGTCAATTTCCAAATGACCTTCCCTACTTTTGAAGCTGATAGAGATACTATCATCTTTGGATTGCGTCCCGATTCATCAGGTACGGTCAGCTTTGACGTCTGGAACGATGGGAATGGTCCCTTAGATTATGAAATAAACATCAATTATGAAACAGACGGACAGGAACAGCGCGATGATTCATGGGATTTGATGTTCCATTATAATATGACTGAAGTAATTGATGAAGAAATAGGCGTTAACGATCCGCGGTTGAAGGGTGTTGCGTTTGATGGTGAACTGCTTTACATAGCCGGAGCTTATGAATATGGTGATCTTCCACATATGATATACGTCTTTAATAAGGAAAATGAGTTCATAAGGGAACTCGACCAGTTTGTTGTTGATCCAACTTCAAGATATGGATATACCGAAATCGCATACAACGGTGAAAACCTGCTCGCAATTGATCGTCCAAACGTTTTGGAATTGACTGTACGAGGTGATTCTGTACATGTTTTCAACAATCCGGAAGGTTGGGCTTCCTCTATTGTCTGGGCGCCGGAGCGTCGTACAGTTTTCACAACTTCAGTAACCGCCCGTGCTATACTGGAAATAGATACTTCTGGTGAAGAAGTGTCATCCTACGATCTTGGCAATCCTGCTCCAAGAACATATGGACTGAGCTGGTTTCCAGAAGATTCAGATGGTTTTCCGCTCTATATGTTCGTCTGGAATGATGAAGAAGAGCTTGGACCGCCATTACAGCTTATGAAACTGAATCCGGAAACAGGTGAGATTATCCTTGTTCGACAGTTCGATTATGATGGTTTTGATAATGCTAATGACAAACCAGAGGGCTGCTGTATTACCAAACAATGGGATCCGTTACGCTGGGTATTCATCGGTTTAGTAAACAGTCCGGATGGAGATCGTATATTCGGCGTTGAAATCGAACCAAATCTGACCTGGATCAGTATTGATCCGGCTTCAGCAAGGGTACCATCATTTGAAAGACAGACCATCAATATTGATTTCTTCGCTGTAAATATGCCCGAACAGCAGTATTATGTTATATTAGAGCTTGCTCATAACGCTGTTGGTGATCAACACAATATCCCTACGTATTTTATCATTGACAGGGATTGGAACATCAGTAAAACTTCAACGTTATTACCATCAGAATTCCGTTTCGATCCACCTAAACCGAACCCGTTCAACCCGTCGACTCAATTGAGCTTTACACTACCCAAACCAGCTCCGGTTGAACTCAATATTTACGATATATCCGGCAGAATGATTGAGCAGGTCAATTTTGGTCAAATGCAAGTTGGCAGGCATTATTACAGCTTTGATGGCAGTAAACTATCGAGTGGGATTTACATTGCCAAGTTGGAAACTGGAACACAGACCGCAATACGTAAAATGGTTTTAATCAAGTAAAATCTGCATGATCTGCGTAATCTGCGGTTAATAAAAGGAAACTATGACAGCAATCACACGCAACTTCCTCACTCAAACAGACTTGAACCGTGAGGAATTTATAGACCTTATAGACCATGCCATTCGGCTTAAAGATCAAACGCAAGCCGGTGTATGTCCGCAACCGCTTGCCGGAAAAGCCGTCGGTTTGATCTTTCATAAACCTTCACTCAGAACCAGAATATCCTTTGAAGTAGGAGTTCAGCAACTGGGCGGGAACGCACTATTCGTTACCGATAAGGAAATACAACTCGGTGTACGTGAGACGATAGCCGACGCCGCACGAGTATTGTCGCGCTATCTTAGTATGATTGTCATCCGCACCTTTCATCAACAGGATATTGAAGAACTCGCAAAATATGCTGACATTCCGGTTATAAATGCGCTAACCGATCTTGTGCACCCATGTCAGGTATTCTGCGACCTCTTGACGATTAAGGAAAAATTAGGGCGGATCGAAGACATCAAAGTTGCTTATTTTGGTGATGGCAACAATATGGCGCGCTCCTGGATTAACGCCGCTCACCTGCTCGATATCGACCTATGGATCGCAACAACGCCTGACACGCATCCCGGTGAAGAGTTCGTTGCAAAGGCAATGGATAATGCTGTTGGGAAAGTAACTATTACTGAAGATCCATCAGCAGCAGCAAAGGACGCTGACGTTCTCTATACAGATGTTTGGGCATCTATGGGCGAAAAGGATAAAGCCGTCGAAAACGCGATAAAACTTGAGAAAATGAGTCTTAACGAAGAGCGACTTGCCGAGGCTAAACCCAGTTGCATCGTTATGCACTGTTTACCTGCTGAACGGGGTCGTGAAATATCCGAAGCTGTTATAGATGGACCAAATTCAGTAGTGTTCGACCAAGCTGAAAACCGTCTGCACGGGCAGAAATCCATTATGTTAAGGTGCCTTGGGTACAATTAGTTTAACTGGGGAGGGCGGACATTATTAGAAATTTGTGGACAGTATACCTATTTTATTAATAGACTTAAGCTTTTCAGGGATATTAGAAAACATGTATACTGTCCACAAATTTCTAATAAACGCAGTGAACAAGAACGTTCACCCTCCTCATTGACGATTCTGTTGATTAAGTCAACAATT
Source organism: Candidatus Hatepunaea meridiana (assembly GCA_030765125.1). Classification (GTDB taxonomy): domain Bacteria; phylum Electryoneota; class AABM5-125-24; order Hatepunaeales; family Hatepunaeaceae; genus Hatepunaea; species Hatepunaea meridiana. Next base: position 100 of record JAVCDD010000088.1, on the reverse strand, counting down.
TCAGAATTACCCTCCCATTTTGTCATTCCCGCGAAGGCGGGAATCCAGAGTTTTCAAGTATTTAACAAACACCATCTGGATTCCCGCCTTCGCGGGAATG